>DNZB01000179.1 GCA_003506635.1 Parvularcula sp. | reverse complement strand
CCTTCTGGCGGCGGATTGGTTGGTTTTTCAGCGGTTAACACCCTGTTCAACCGTTTTGTCCATGATGGGGGGCTGGGGAACAAACAGCGAGCGCTGCCATGAGCAGAGAAGATAAATCAGGTCTTCGCGCGCGAGCCCAAACGCGAGAGCCCGATCCGCTTGAAGAAATCGCGCCCGACGAACGGCGCGGTTCCGTCCGCCGCCCGACATTCAAGGCCGGCGAAATCATCCTCGATGACGGCCGCAAGATCGCCTGCATCGTCCGCAACATTTCGGATTCCGGCTGCCTGATGAAGCTCGACAACGCCGATGCGCTTCCCGACTACGTCGTGGTCCGCGTCGACCTGGAGGCCGCCCCGCGCCCGGCGGAAATCGTCTGGCGCTCGACATCGCTCGCGGGCGCGATGTTCGTGCGGAAATTTTCGTAAGGCCCCCGCGGCTCTCGCCGCGCTTTAGCTCTGTCGTGCAGCGACCTTCAGAACGCGGCCGCCGACGCCCTTCAATTCCGTAAGCTCGCCGGTCAAAAAACGGCGACACCAAAGCGAATTGTCGCGAGGGCGCGCCAGCTCGCAGATCTCGCCTTGAACAGATCGGCCCTTTCGGCGTTCGGTCGGCACAAAGACGTCATCCCCGGGAAGCGGATCCTCCGTCGGTGAAATCCAGACGATTTCGTCCTTCTTGAAGCGCGGCCAGGCGGCCGCGTCCGGCGCGAAAAATCCATAGACCTCGGCCAGCCCGCGTATCGGCGCGGGCGGCAGGGCGCGCTGGATCGGCTCAGCCGCAAGATCAATGATCCAGTCGCCGTTCAAAAGCGCCCGCGCAGGATAGATCGGCGACAACGCCAGATTGGGGCTTGGACCAGGGGCCGGCGGTTCCTCGACGCCGTCGCCGCGAATCGTCCGGAAAAAACTTTGAAGCCGTTCAAACTCCACTGCGGAAATCTTGCGTTCGCCGCGCAAGATTCTGCTGACCGCTGAGCTTTTGACGCCCATCGCCTCCGCAGCGGTTTTTTTTACGACGCCCGGAAACTCCAGCATCTGCCGGGCGCGATCGAGGGGGCTCGCCATTCGGACGGGTCAAACGGTTTCGCATAACCGCTTGCGTTTGACCGTCGCGTGGCGCTACCGACCGGGGCGGGCGGGCGTGCGGACGCTAAATCTTGGGTTGTGGGCCGGCACGCCGATTCCGCACTGGTTCGACCTGCGGAATGCCGCTAAACCACCGCCGCTTTCAAGGGCCCGAGGCGCATGACCGACTTGAGAAGAATCAAAGTGAACGGCCGCGAAATCGACGTCGCGCCGGGCCTGACGCTGCTGCAGGCGTGCGAGGCGGCGGGGGAGGAGATCCCGCGCTTTTGCTATCACGAGCGCCTGTCCGTCGCCGGCAATTGCCGCATGTGCCTGATCGAGGTGAAGGGCGGCCCGCCCAAGCCCGTGGCCTCCTGCGCGCAGAATGTGCGCGATCTTCGCGGCGGGCCCAACGGCGAGCCGCCCGAGCTTTTCACCAACACGCCGATGGTGAAGAAGGCGCGCGAAGGGGTGATGGAATTTCTCCTCATCAATCATCCGCTTGATTGCCCGATCTGCGATCAGGGCGGCGAGTGCGATTTGCAGGATCAGGCGGTCGCCTTCGGACGCGACGGCTCACGCTATGCCGAGAACAAGCGCGCCGTCGAAGAAAAGCGCATGGGACCGCTCATCAAGACGGTGATGACGCGCTGCATCCAGTGCACGCGCTGCGTCCGTTTCGCGACGGAAATCGCCGGCGTCGACGATCTCGGTCTCGTCAATCGCGGCGAAAACGCGGAGATCACGACCTATCTTGAAAAAGCGGTCGAGAGCGAGCTGACAGGCAATCTCATCGATGTTTGCCCCGTCGGCGCGCTGACGTCGCGGCCTTACGCGTTCAATGCGCGCCCGTGGGAACTGACGAAAACGGAAACGATCGACGTCATGGACGCCGTCGGTTCGAACATCCGCGTCGATACGCGCGGGCGCGAGGTCTTGCGCATTCTTCCGCGCCTCAATGAAGAGATCAATGAGGAGTGGATCGCCGACAAGACGCGGTTCATCTGGGACGGCCTGAAGCGCCAGCGGCTCGACACGCCGTACATTCGCGAGAACGGCAAGCTGCGGACGGCGCGCTGGGACGAAGCCTTCGCGCTGGCGGCCGCGAAGCTGAAATCGGCGCCGGCGGACCGCATCGCCGCGATCGCCGGCGATCTCGTTCCCGCCGAAGCGATCAAGGCGCTGAAAGACCTGATGTCGTCGATTGGCGCGCCGCATACGGATTGCCGGCAAGATGGCGCGAAATTCGGCGCCGAGCGCGCGTCCTACCTTTTCAACTCAGGCATCGCGGGGATCGAACGCGCAGACCGCATCCTGCTCATCGCCGCCAATCCGCGCATCGAAGCGCCGCTCGTCAACGCCCGCATCCGCAAGGCCTGGCTCGCCAATCTCGGCCTCAGGATCGGCGCCATCGGCGAGGCGATGAAACTCACCTATGATTATGAACGCCTCGGCGCGGGGCCGGAAAGTCTCAGCAAAGCCTATGATTTCCTAAAGGGGGCCGAGCGCCCGCTGATCATAACCGGCCTTGGCGCGCTCGCGCGCGGCGACGGGGAGGCGGTGCTTGCGGAAATCGCCGCGCTCGCCGCGGCCGCCGGCGTCGTCAGGGACGGTTGGAACGGCTTCAACGTCCTCCAGCTTGCCGCGGCGCGGGTCGCCGCGCTCGATCTCGGATTCCTGCCGAAGGCGAACGGGCGCGATTTCAAGGGCATCGTAAACGGCGCCGCCGAGGGCGCGCTGGACGTCGTCTATAATTTTGGTTGCGACGAATTCGATACGGCGAAGCTGAAGCGCGCCTTCGTCATCTATCAGGGCCATCACGGCGACGCCGGCGCGCATCACGCCGACGTCATCTTCCCGGGCGCGGCCTATGTCGAGCAAAGCGGCGTCTATGTGAATTTGGAAGGCCGCCCGCAAATGACCGCGCGTGCGCATTTCCCCTATGGCGAGGCGCGCGAGGACTGGGCGATCATCCGCGCGCTATCGGATTATCTCGGCAGGACGCTTCCCTACGACGACCTCTTCGCCTTGCGTCAGGCGATGATCGCCGATGCCCCCCAGCTCGGCCGTATCGGACGGCGGCCGGAACCGGCGCCGCTCGACTTGTCGCGACTTGGCGTGAAGGGGGCGCCGTCAGCAGAGCCGTTCCGCTCGCCCGTGCGCGATTATTATCTGACGAACCCGGTAGCGCGCGCGTCAAAGACGATGGCGGAATGCTCTGCGGCGATCTCGGGCGGGCTGAAAGTCGCTGCGGCGTGACGGGCGCCGGCGCATGACGGCGCCTGCGCCGATCGAGGATCCCGCGGTCGCCTCGATCAAGGCGAATATCGTCTTTGAAAAAATGATCGCCTCCGTCCTCGCCGCGACGGCGCTCGCCGCCGCGATCCGCTTTACGATCGGCCTCGGCGACGGGGCGGGAGCGGCGCTTTTTGGCGCGGCGGCATTCGCGCTGCTCTTTTTCTTCGCCGCATTCGGCGCGGCGGTCGCGGTCGGCGTGCCGCTTTATCTGCGGCTTGAGAAGGCAAAGCTCCGCAAGGCCTGGCCCTACGCGCTCGCGGCGGGGATTGTCAGCTTCCTGGTGCTGGGCGCGCTTGGCGCCGCACCGTCATACGAGGCGCCGTGGCGCGCGCTCTATGGGGTTCCGGGCGTCGCTGCGGCTTTGCTGTTCGCGCGGAAAATGCGCCCCTTCTGGGCGGCGGCGGCGCGCGCCGACGCAGCGCTAGCGGCAGGCGCCGTCATCCGGCTCCACTGATGATCTGCTGGGCGGTCACCGACGGGCGCGCCGGCATCGAGACGCAAGCGCTCGGGCTTGCCGAAGCGGTCGCGCGCCGCGCGAGCCTCGACATCGTCGCCAAGGCGATCAAGGTGCGCGCGCCGCAGAAATCACTGCCGCGCGCCCTGTGGGGTGATCCTTTCGCGCTGCTCGATGCGGGCAGCGCCCCGCTTGCGCCGCCGTGGCCGGATTTGTGGATCGGTTGCGGAAGATTGTCGGTTCCTTATTCGATCGCGGTAAAGCAGCGCGCGCCGGAGACATTCGTCGTGCAAATCCAGAATCCGCGCGCGCCGCTGGCGGCTTTCGACCTTGTCATTCCACCCTCGCACGACCGGCTGACGGGCGATAACGTCTTCCCGATTCTCGGTTCGCCCAATCGCATCGACGCTGAAAAATTGCGCACGCCGATCGCACCGGGGCTCGCGCCGGTCGCTGTCCTCATCGGCGGACCGAACAAGGCGTTCGCGTTCGACGCCGCCGACGCGGCGGCGCTCGCCGAAAGGTTGACGACGCTCGCAATGCCGCTCGACGTGACGGTCTCGCGGCGGACGCCGCACGACGCCGCCGCGATCTTGCGGGCGAAGCTCGGCGCCTCCGCGGCGCGGTTCTTCGATCCGTCGCAAGATCCGGCGGAAAGAAATCCGTATCCCGCCATGCTCGGAACGGCGCGCGCGATCATCGTCACCGAAGACAGCGTCAACATGGCGGCTGAAGCGGCGGCGACAGGAAGGCCGGTCTACGTCCTCGCGCTCCGACGCAAGCCATTTTCGTCTGTGCGAAAGTTCGACGCGTTTCACGCCGGCCTAAAGGCGCGCGGCGCCGCGCGGGAACTTCATGGCGAAATTGAGGCGTTCGATTACGCGCCGCTCGACGAAACAGGACGCGCAGCAGATGAAATCATCCGCCGCTGGCTTGGCTGAAATTCCGGCGTTCGACGAAGCGTTCTCATAGCGCGCCGGATCGGCTTCGCAGCGCGGACGCATGGCTCTACAAATGCGGCGTAAGACTACGGGGTGACGGAACTTCGACGACCCGTCCGGCGAAAGCCCCCTCCGCCGGAACCTGCATCCCGCGAGTGTTCGAGCAAATGTGAGCCCTCTGATCTTGCTCGACAACTAGGCCGGACCTCTCCCCTAGAGGTCCGGCCTTTTCTTATGGGCGGCCTGTCGTTTCCCTATTGAGTCATCGCGCGCAGCATCCACGCGGTTTTCTCATGCGTCTGGATGCGCTGGGTAAGAAGATCGGCGCTCGCCGCGTCATCGGCTTCCTCGGCGATGCAGAGCGCCTCGCGCGTGCGCCGGATCAGCGCTTCGTGATCGGCGAGCAGATTGGCGATCATCTGGTCGGCGGCGGGCGCGGTTTTGTCCGCGCTTCTGATCGAGGCGAGCGCGGCGAAGGCTTCGGCGCTCACCGGCGCGAATTCGCCGAGCGCGCGCGTGCGTTCGGCGAGGACGTCGAGCGCCGCCCACATTTCGCGGTACTGCTCCTCGAACATGACGTGCAGCTGGTGGAACTGCGGCCCGGTGACGTTCCAGTGATAGGCGTGGGTCTTCTGGTAGACCACATAAGTGTCGGCAAGGACGCCGTTGACAGCGTCGGCGACCGCCTTGCGCGCCTCGTTCCCGAGGCCGGCTTTCATTTTTTCCATCGACATCTCCTTTCGCTCACTCCGCGCTGGAGATAGGCGCCGCGACCTTTCGATTCAAACGCATAATGCCGATAGGCCGCATCGACCGGGTCGATTGTCATTGCGACAAAGATTCGCAAAAGCGCGCGATGCGCCGGCACGCCTCTTCAAGCGCGTCCATCGCCGCGGCGTAGGAAATGCGGAAATGCGGGCTAAGGCCGAAGGCGGCGCCGAAGACGACCGCGACGCCTTCCGCATCGAGAAGCGCGCTGGCGAAATCTTCATCGGTCGCGATCAACCGGCCTTCGCGCGTCTTTTTGCCGAGCACGCCCGCGCAAGAGGGGTAAACGTAAAACGCGCCCTCCGGCGTCCGGCAGGAAAGGCCGGGCGCCGCGTTCAGCAGGGCGACGACGCGGTCCCGGCGCCGGGCGAAGGCGGCGTTCCGCTCCGCAAGGAATGCGTGATCGCCGTTCAACGCCGCGACAGCGGCCCATTGGCTGATCGAGGTCGGGTTCGTCGTCGACTGCGACATCATCTTCGCCATCGCTGCGACGAGGCCTTGCGGCCCGCCGGCGTAGCCGAGGCGCCAGCCTGTCATCGCATAGGCCTTCGACGCGCCGTTGACGGTCAAGGTGCGCTCAAAAAGCGCCGGTTCGATTTCCGCGATCGTCGCGAAGCGGCGGCCGTCATAGAGAATATGTTCATAGATGTCGTCGGTCAGAACCATCACATGCGGATGGCGCACCAGCACCGCCGCAAGCGCGCCGAGCGACGCGCGATCGTAGACGGCGCCCGTCGGGTTCGAGGGCGAATTGAGCATGACCCACCGCGTGCGGGGCGTGATCGCGGCGTCCAGGGCTTCCGGAC
>DNZB01000180.1:506-2583 GCA_003506635.1 Parvularcula sp. | reverse complement strand
GCCCGGCGGCGCGCCTGGCGCGGGCCCTCGTGATTTTCGGCGCCTTGATCTTCATTCGCTTGTCCCCGCTCGCCCCAGCCTGCAAGCGCCTTCGCCTTAGCGAATTCCGCGACCGCAATGAATGGCCCCCGCGTGGCGGCGCCGCAACGTCGGCGCGCGACTCGCAGCCCGAAGGGCCGCAAGCCCGCGCAATGATTGACTTTGAGGCGGGCGTCAGCCTCTATCCGCAAAGCACCAAGGGGTATTCCTTCATGCGCCTTTCCGCCGCCCGCGCATTCGCCGGCCTTCTCGCCGCCGCGCCGATTCTCGTCTCGTCCGCTTTCGCGCAGGCGCCGGAAAACGCCGCCGCCGACGCGGCGATCGCCTGCCTTGACATCGAGAACACGCAAGACCGCCTCGCCTGCCTCGAAGCAGCGGCGCGTGAGCTGAAGGCGACGCGGGTCGTCATCGAGCAGGAAAACGCGGTCGCGCCGGACATTGCAGCGGCGGCCGAGCCGGTCGATCAACAAGCGCTTGAGGATAGTTTTGGCGCCGAAGCGCTCGATACCACCAAGCGTGAAAAGCGGGAAAAACAGAAAAAGTTCAAGCTGACCGCCAAGGTCGTCGAATTTCGCGTTGATCGGCACAACGATATCACCGCCACGCTCGAAAACGGTCAGGTCTGGCGGCAGCTGCGCGGCGACAGCGCGACGGTGATCATTCCGCCGGGCGAACGGCTCTATACCGTGACGATCAAGAAGGGTCCGCTGGGCAATTACAGGATGCGGATCGACCAGATGCAGCGCTGGATCCGCGTCAGCCGCGTCAAGTAACCCGTCCGCCGCCTCGATCGCGCCCCGCGCCGGCGAGGGGTTCGCCGCTTCGGCCTGTCAGAACCTTCCCTGCGCGCGATAGGCCGCGATGAACGGTGCATAGTCCGTGGGCTGACCTTCCGCCGTCAGCGCGCGGAACGCAACCCACTTTTGCGCGCTTTTCGTCCAGATGTCGCCGGCGGGTTCGACCCAGCTCGTGTCGTCGAACGTGCCGGCGCGCAAGGAGAGCATGCCGATCGACGGGTCTTGTCCGTTGGCGATGCGGCTGCCGCAGTCGCCGCAGAAAAGGCCGAAGCGTTGATTGCCGCTGTCGGCCTTCCATGTCGTGCGTTTCGGCGCGCCCCTGGTGAAAGCGAGCGCGCCTTCGAGAACGGTCGCGGCGACCGTGAAGGCGCCGCCGGTGATTTTCTGGCAGTTTGCGCAGTGGCAGTTATAGATCATCAACGGCGGCGCGGTGAGTTCATAGCGCAGCGCGCCGCAGGCGCAGCCGCCCGCAAGCGGAAGCGAGACCTTTGACATCAGAAATCCTCCATTCGCGCGCGCCGGCGTCAAAGCCAGCGCCGCACGCGCTTCTTGTAGGCGCGATAATCCTCCCCGAACTTTTCTTCGAGCGCCCTTTCTTCAGGGCGGATCTGCCATCGCTCGATCAAAACGGCGAACGCCGCAACGACTGCGAGCCCCAAAGGCTGCGCCAGATAAGCAGCCCAGCCGAGCAAGATCAGCAAGAGCCCGAGATACATCGGATTGCGAGAGAACCGGTAAAGCCCCCTGACCACCAGCGCGTTCGCCTTTTCCGGCGCGAGCGGATTGACGGTCGTCCGGGCCCGGACGAACGCCGCGATGGAGACAAGGTCGATCAAGAACCCCGAAAGGGCGAGCGCGGCCGCGATCGGCAGGCGGCCCGGAAACTCCGCCGCGGGCAAGCCGGCGCGCCGCGCGATCGCCCAGATCAGCGCGCCCGCCCCGAGCGCAAGGACAGGCGGCGGGATGAAAGGGCGCGCCCGGCCGGCCGCCGGCGCAGGTCCTTGCGCGCTCATGACGTCGCCGCGTAGTCGACGATCCCCGCGCCTGGCGTTCGCCCTTGCGGCGATTTCAGCCACGCCTCGCAGCAGGCCTTCGCAAGCGTCCGCACCCGGAGGATATAAGACTGACGCTCCGCAACCGAAATGACGCCGCGCGCGTCGAGCAGGTTGAAAAGATGCGAGGCCTTGATGCACTGATCATAGGCGGGAAGCGCGTAGGATTTCCCCGCCTTTTCGCCGGCG
>DNZB01000180.1:0-177 GCA_003506635.1 Parvularcula sp. | reverse complement strand
CGCCAGCTCGAAATTATAGGCGGAGAATTCAACTTCCTGCTGGTGGAAGACGTCGCCATAGGTGAACGCGGCGCCGTCGGGTTTGCGGCCGCCATAGACGAGATTGAAGCCGTTATCGACGCCCTGAATATACATCGCGAGCCGCTCAAGGCCGTAGGTGATCTCGCCCGTCACCGG
>DNZB01000010.1 GCA_003506635.1 Parvularcula sp. | reverse complement strand
TATCCGCCTGAGCTACGGAGACCCGTTTCGCCGCCGCGTCGGCGGTCGCCTTTCCTTCCTAGGGGCGCCGGGGCCGTTTGAAAACCGCCTTTAATCCGTCCGCGGCTTGCCCTCGAAATTGTTTCATTTGGGCGCTGAAACGCCATAGATAGGGTAAAGATCGAGGGGCGCGTGGGCCGGACGGCCTTGGCTCTTGGTCGCGTGAGGGAGAAGGCGGGGATGGACAGAAAACTGATGGTGATCGGCGCCGGCGCCGTGCTGGCGGCCTTCGGCGCGGGCATTTTCGCAGGCCAGGCGATCAATCGCGGCCATTCGGGCGGGCCGCGGACGGAAAGGGGCGCGGTCGAGGTTTACGATATCGGAGCGCGCGACCACCCGTTTCAGGACGTCCGTCCCGAAAGCGCGGCCAGAGCCGCCGCCGAAAAAGCCAAGACCTTCACCTTCGATCGGCTCATTCTTGAGACCAGCGGGGATGAGCCGCGCGCCTGTCTCCAGTTCACGCGCGAACTCGACGCATCCGGCAAGACAAATTACGCCGACTATGTGCGCGTGACGCCGGACGCCAGGCCGGCGGTCACTGTCGCCGGGCAGAGCCTCTGCCTCACCGGGCTCGCCTTCAACAAGGAATACAAGGCGCGCGTGCGCGCCGGCGCGCCGTCGAAAGCCGGCGAGAAGCTGCGGCGCGCGGCCGAGGTGACGATCGCCTATGGCGACAAGCCGCCCTATGTCGGCTTCGTCGGCGACGGCGTCGTCTTGCCGCGGCTTGAGGCGGACGGCCTCGGCCTTGAGACCGTCAACGTCTCGAAGCTCAACATATCCGTCTACCGCGTTTCCGACCGCTCGCTCGCGCGGAAGTCGGTCGGGCGCGGGGAAAGCGCGCCGGAGGACGACTATTTCTACGTCTATGACGAGGAGAGCGGCGAGGATGTGGGCGTCAAGGTGTTCGACAAAGATGTCGCCGTCAAGAAGGTTGACAATGAAGCGGTGACGACCGTCTTCCCGCTCGGCGCGGCGCTCCCGAACCTCGCGCCCGGCGCTTATTACGTGAAGCTCAAGGACGCCTCGCAGGGCGCTGACAAATATCGCGTCGCGCAAGCCTATCGCTGGGTGATGTTCACCGACATCGCGATGACAAGCTATTCGAGCGGCGAGGGGATCGACGTCTTCGCGCGCTCGATCGCCAGCGGCAAGCCGCTGCCGGGCATGAAGCTTGAACTCGTCGCATCAAACAACGACATCCTCGCGCTGGCGACGACGTCCGCCGACGGGCGCGCCCGCTTCGAAAAGGCCGCCGTCAACGGAGAATATCCGCTGACGCCGCGCATGATCATGGCCTATGGCGCCGAACAGGATTTCGCCGCGCTCGACCTCAATCGCGCGCCGCTTGATCTTTCCGATCGCAACGTCGACGGGCGCGCCGCGCCGTCCGTCATCGACGCCTATCTCTATTTTGATCGCGGCATCTATCGCCCGGGCGAGACCGCGCATATCTCGGGCCTCGTGCGCGACAGCGCGGGCCGCGCCGCCGACCGGCCGCTCACCGTGACTATCTTCCGGCCGAATTCGACCGAAGCGCTGAAGCAGCGCATCGACAAGCTCGATGTCGGCGGGTTCTCCTTCGATTACGAGATTCCGCGCTCGGCGCCGCGCGGTCTCTGGCGCATTGAAGCGCAAGCGGACGGCGCAGGGCTTGTCGGGTCGCAGACATTCTCGGTCGAAGACTTCGTGCCGCAGCGTATTGAGGTGAAGCTCGCCGTCGATGAAAAGGCGCCGATGCGCGGCGATGAGGCGCGCAATGTCGGCGTCGAGGCGCGCTATCTCTATGGCGCGCCCGCGGGCGCCCTTGGCGTTGAGGGCGAGGCGCGGCTGCGGCTTGACCCCAAACCGTTCCCCGCGCTTGAGGGTTATCGTTTCGGCCCCGCGGACGGCCGCTTTGACGAGCGGTTCTTGACGCTTGCGCGCGCTGCGACTGACGCCGCCGGCAAGGCGAGCGTCGAGCTTCGCGTCAATGACGCTCCGAAGAACTATGGCGCGCCGCTGCGCGCCGACCTCGTCATCGGCGTCGTCGAGCCCGGCGGGCGCGTCGTACGCGAAAGCGCGCGCATCCCGGTGCGCCCGGACGATCGTTATCTCGGCCTCAAGCTTGCCGGCGACGGCTACGGCTTTGCGCAGAACGCGCCGGCCGAAATCGACGCGGTGCTTGTCGACCGCGACGGCAAGCAGTCGGCGGCGAGCCTTGAATGGCGCCTCGTCGAAGAAGACTACTGGTTCGACTGGTACCGCGAAAACGGCGAGTGGCGCTGGCGACGGTCGTACAAGGACGTTCTGGTCGCTGAGGGCCGCACGGAAGCAAAAGTCGCCGGCGCGGCGCGCATCGAGCAAATGCTCGATCCCGGCTCCTATCGACTGACGGCGACAGATCCGGCGTCGAAGGCGACGACGGACGTCCGCTTCTATGTCGGCTGGCGCTCCTACGAGTCCGGCGCCGATACCCCCGATCAGGCGACGCTCACCGTCACCAGCGAGAAAGTCGCGCCGGGCGGCGCAGCGAAGCTCTATCTCGATCCGCCCTACGCGGGCGAAGCGATCGTCGCTGTTGCGACTGACAAGGTTCATTCGGTCCAGCGCCTCAAGGTCGGCGACAAGGGCCAGGAAATTTCCGTCGCGACGGACCCCTCCTGGGGCTCCGGTTTCTATGTGCTGACGACCATCGTTACGCCGCGCGACGCCGTGAAGCGGCCGATCCCAAGGCGGGCGATGGGCGTCGCTTATGTCGGGTTCGACATGGGTGCGCAGACGTTCAAGGTCTCGGTCGATGCGCCGGAGCTTGTTCGGCCGCGCCAGAAGGTTGAAGCGCCGGTCAAGATCGCCGGCGCGGCGCGCGGGGAGGAGGTGCGCCTGACGATCGCGGCGGTCGATGAAGGCATCCTTCGGCTGACGAAATTCTCTTCGCCGGACCCGGTAGCGCACTACTATGGCAAGAAGCGGCTCGGCGTCGATGTGCGCGATGATTATGGCCGCATTCTCGACGCCAATTTGGGCGCCGCACAACGCTTCGGCGGCGACCAGCTCGGCGGCGAGGGCTTGACCGTTGTGCCGGTGAAGTCGATCGCGCTTTTTGAAGGGCCGGTGAAAGTCGGCGAAGGCGGCGCCGTCACGGTGCCGCTCGACGTGCCAGACTTCAACGGCGAGTTGCGCCTGATGGCGGTCGCGTGGAGCGCCGACAAGCTCGGCGCCGCTTCGCGTCCGATGACGGTGCGCGATCCTGTGCCGGCGGTTCTGTCGATGCCGCGCTTCCTCGCGCCCGGCGACAAGGCCGAGGCGACGCTCCTGATCGACAACGTCGACGGCGCGGCCGGCGATTATCAGGTCGCCGTAAGGGGAAGCGGTCCGCTGACGACGGCGATCGACGAGAAGACGACGCTCGCCTCGAAACAGCAATCGACCGCGCGCTATCCGTTGTCGGCGGGCGCGGTCGGTGTCGGCGCGGTCACGCTCAACGTCGTTGGACCGGGCGGATTCAAGGTCGCGCGCGATTACCCGATTGAGGTGAGGACCGCCTATTTCCCGGTGACGGAGGTGAAGACGAGCCAGCTGTTACCGGGCGAATCCCTGTCGCTCGCGCGCTCGCTGATCGCGAGTTACGTTCCGGGCTCGACGAAAGTCAGCGTCTCGTTCTCGCGCCTTCGCGGCGTCGATCCCGCGCCGCTGCTCGAGTCGCTTTACCGCTATCCCTATGGCTGCTCGGAACAGCTTGTGAGTTCCGCCTTTCCGCTTCTTTACATCAACGATCTCGGCGGTGAAGCGGGGCTCGACCCCGATTTCGCCGTGCGCCCGCGCATTCAAGAAGCAGTCAACCAGCTTCTCAACCGTCAGGGGCCGGACGGAGCCTTCGGCCTCTGGCGGGAACAGGACAGCGGCGCGACCGCCTGGCTCGGCGCCTACGTCACGGACTTCCTCTATCGTGCGAAGGCGGACGGCTACGGCGTGCCGGATGAAGCTCTCGACAAATCCTATGACGCGCTCGCGCAGATCGCGCGCGTCGATCGCTGGGTCTATAGCGGCTATCAGATGCAGGCCAATGAGGGCCCGTGGTCGAACGACACCACCGATCAGCTGCGCCGCCGTTCGGCCGCCTATGTTTACTATGTGCTCGCGCGCGCCGGGAAAGCCGACCTTTCCGACGTCCGCTATTTCCACGATGCGCTGCTCGACGAAACGGCGAGCCCGCTCGCAAAAGCGCATATCGCCGCCGCGTTGTCGCTGATGGGCGATCGCGCGCGATCGCTCAGCGCGTTCGAGAAGGCGATCGCGGCGCTCGGCCATCAGAACACCGGCGATTATTACCAGACGACGCTGCGCGACGCCGCCGGCGTCCTGGCGCTCGTCGCCGAAGTGCAGAACGCGCCGGGCGTCAATCGCGTCTCGGACCGCTTCATCGAGTTCATGAAAGAACCGAACGCGATGCACACGCAGGAAAAGGCCTTCGTTCTGCTCGCGGCCCAGGCGCTCCTTCGCACCGGCGGGCCGATCGCGCTTAAGCGCGACGGCGCGGCGATCAAGGGCGCGTCGAAAGCGCCGCGCTTTGCGATGACGACAGGCGAACTTGATAAGGGCGCCGCATTTGAAAATGCGGGGCAGGGTCCGATCTTCGCTTCCGTTTCCGTCTACGGCGCGCCCGCCTCGGCGCCGCCGGCCGATGCGCAAGGCTTTGACCTGACGAAGCGGCTCTTCACACGCGACGGGCGCCCTGCCGATCCGGCTTTGGTGAAGCAGAACGACCGCCTTGTCGTCGTGCTGACCGCGGCGGCGAAATCGGACCGCGTTCACCCGGCGATCATCGCCGACCTGCTGCCCGCAGGGTTCGAGATCGAGGCGATCCTCTCGCCCGATGACGGAGCGACCGAAGGGGCGAGCGGGCCTTACAAATGGATCGGTCCGATCGCCTGGACGAAGATCGCGGAAGCGCGCGATGATCGCTTTGTAGCGGCGATTGACATTTATAACCGCGACAAGGTGCAGCTCGCATATCTCGTGCGCGCCGTGACGCCGGGCGACTTCGTCTCGCCAGGCGCCGTCATCGAAGACATGTACCGGCCAGGCGTCTTCGCACGCACGCAGGCGGCGCGCGTGAAAATCGCCGCGTCGCAGTAATGATGCGCGCGCCGGCGTCCCTTCGGACGGCGCTCGCCGCAATGAAGCGGCGGGGCCGGTTGGCGGCGGCTGCTGGTGCGCTCGCCGCTGTTGTGATCGCCGATCTTGCCTCTCCGCCGCCGATCGGGCGCGCCAACGCCGTCAGCGCGATCGTCACCGATCGCAACGGCTACTGGCTGCACGCTTTCGCGACGAAAGAGGGTCGCTGGCGGTTCTCGGCGGACCTCGACGATGTCGATCCGCAATTCGTCGAGGAGCTGATCGCCGTCGAGGACAAGCGCTTCTGGTCCCATTGGGGCGTCGATCCGCTGGCGCTTGTGCGCGCAGCCGTTTCGGCGGTGCGTTATGGCGAGGTCACGTCCGGCGCTTCGACGATTACGATGCAGACGGCGCGGCTTTTGGAGCCGCGCCCGCGCACCGTGTTTGCAAAAGTCGTCGAAATGATGCGCGCGCTTCAACTTGAACGGCGGCTTTCGAAGCGGGAGATTCTTGAGCTCTATCTGACGCTCGCCCCTTATGGCGGCAATCTTGAAGGCGTACGCGCTGCAAGCCTTATCTATTTCGGTCGGGAGCCAGGCCGGTTGACGCCGGCGGAGCGGGCGCTTCTGATCGCGCTGCCGCAGGCCCCGGAAGCGCGCCGTCCCAATCGTCACGCCGAAGCGGCGAAGGCCGCGCGCAGCGCGGTTCTCGCCCGCCTCGTAGCAGCGGGCGCTGTTGATGCGAAGATCGCCAGCGAAGCGCGCGCCGCGCCCGTGACCGGCGCCCGCAAGGAATTTCCGCGCATCGCCTATCACGCCGCGCGGGCGATGAGCGCCGCCGCGGCGTCGGGCGAATCGGTCGTTTCGTCGACGATCGACATCGCAAGACAAATAACGGCGGAGCGTCTCGTCGCGGCGCACGCCGGCTCGTTCACCGACGGCGCCACGGCGGCGGTGATCGTCGTCGACAATGCATCGATGGAAGTCGTCGCAAGCGTCGGGTCTTCAGGGCTCGGCGCGAAGGGCGGCTGGATCGATCTGACCGGCGCCGTGCGCTCGCCAGGGTCGCTGCTCAAGCCCTTCATTTATGCGCTTGCCTTCGAGGACGGCGTTCTGGGCCCCGACACGGTGATCGACGACATGCCGCGCGGATTTGGCGGTTATCGCCCTGAGAATTTCGATCGCAGCTTCCGGGGCGAGGTGCGCGTGCGCGAGGCATTGCAGCACTCTCTCAACGTGCCCGCGGTTGCAACGCTGGAGAAGGTCGGCGTGCAGCGTTTCAGTGCGGCGCTGAAGGCGGCGGGCGCTGCGATTATTCAACCGAAAAGCGCAAAAGAAAAAGCAAGCCTTGCGCTCGCGCTTGGCGGCGCGGGCGTGACCATGCGCGATGTTGCGGCGCTTTACGCCGGGCTCGCCAATCGTGGGACGATCCGTCCTTTGCGGTTTACGCGCAGCGTCGCGGCGACAAACGAAGGCCAGCAGCTTTTTTCCACCGAAACGGCCGATCGCATCAATGCGATCTTGCGCGGCGGCCCCGCGCTCGCGGGGCGGGCGCCGGCGGCGCTGTCATCGTCAGCCCCGGCGATAGCCTACAAAACCGGGACGTCTTACGGCTATCGAGACGCGTGGGCGGCGGGACATGCGAACGGCCTCACCATCGTCGTCTGGACAGGCCGCGCCGACGGCGCGCCGCGACCTGGCGAAACGGGCCGCAAAGCCGCCGCGCCATTACTCTTTGCCCTGATGGATGCGCTGACCGACGGCGCCGCAAAAGCGGCGCCCGAGGAAGAAACGCCCGCAGAGACCTTCACGCATGTTCGGCTCGACCGGCCGGTCGTTGAAACGGCGCCGTCGATCCTCTTCCCGGTTCCGGGCTCGGAAGTTTTTCCGGGCGCCTTCGGCGGCGACGGCGTCGTCTTCGCAGCGAGCGGCGGCGCCGGCGGCTATTCCTGGTATGTCGACGGCGCGCGCGTTACCGATGAAGCGGGCGACGGGCGCCCTGCCTGGCGCCCAGCGGCGCCGGGCTTTTACGACATCGAAGTCGTTGACCAAAAAGGCCGCAGCGCCAGCGCGAAGGTGCGCGTCGCTGCGGTTGATTGATCAATGCTGACCCGCCGCTTCGTCCTCGCGGGAGCCGCGGCGGCGGCGGCCGCTCCGAAACGGCCTGATTTTTTTGACGGCCAGACTGTTGTCATCGGCGGCGAGGAGCGTGTGCTGACTGACATCGTCGCGCCGTCGCCGGCGCCGCTGAACGGTCGGGCGGAGCCGGGCGCCGAATTCGCGCTTCAAGCGCTTGCGGCATTCGCCGCCGCGCACCAGCCGCTGCCCGGCGCGCGCTCGCCGCTCGATCGTTGGGGCAGGGCGATGGGACCGGCTCGCTTCGCCGGCGCGGGAGGCGCGGAGACGATCCTGCAAGCGGCGCTGCTCGAGGCGGGCGCAGTGCGGGTTGCCCCGCAATCGAACGACGAGACGCTTCTCGACGCCTATTTCGCGGCGGAAGACCGGGCGCGCACCGCCCGCCTCGGCATTTGGGCCCTCGGCGCCTACGTCGTCCGTGATACGCGTGACGAAAGCCGCGCTTACGGGTTCCATATTTACAGGGGCGCCGTGCGCTCAACCGGCGAGAATCGCGGCCGCGTCTATTTCAATTTCGGCGAAGATTTTCGCAAGGACGTGACCGCGACCGCCGCCAGGGGCGCCTTTCGGCGCTGGCGCCGGAAAGAGGGACTCCAATTCTATGAAGGCCGGACCGTTGAGCTGCGCGGCCTTCTCGAATGGATCAATGGCCCGTCGATTGACCTTCGCCATGAGCGGCAATTACGGCTTCTGTGATGCTTCGCGATAGACCCAGAGTTTCGCGCATGCATAGTTGTAGACAAAAACGATCGGCACTGAGACGATCTTCGCCCAAAGCTCCGGCGTAAGCGCCGCAAGCCCGACGACAATCGCCGTCGACAATGCGAGCCCACCCACATTGGCGATCACGAATCGC
>DNZB01000092.1:1151-4261 GCA_003506635.1 Parvularcula sp. | reverse complement strand
GAGCCGGTGCGTCCGCGCTTTGCAAAGCTCCTCGCGCGCGCCGCGGAAGTCGACAGCTTCGCGCAGGTGCGCCCGATCATGCGCGGCTATGCGGAAGAAGTGACGCGGCTCTACAGCCAGCTGGTGCTCGGACGTCCGTCAATCGGCCTCGCCGCGAGCGCCTGAAGACTCTTTCAACGCAAAGACCCGAAGCGCCGAGGCGAGCCCCTCGGCGCTTTCGTTTTTGACGCGCCCCGCGTCGATCTCCGCGATGAGGCGCGAAAGCGAGACAGCGCGCGTCCGCGCGGCGCGCTCAATCGCGTCCCAGAATTCGGGTTCAAGCAGAATGCTGGTGCGATGGCCGTTGAGCGTGACGGAGCGTTTTTTCATCGCCGGAGCTTAGCGCCGTCGCCCCGGACGGCGAAGCCGATCCGGGGACCATCGCCTGAATTGGCCGCGCGCCCGGTGGTGAGTGACGGGAGCTGGTTTCCGGGTTCCGCGCGAAGAGCGCGGCCCCGGAATGGCGGAGGTAACTTCAGGAACCTAACTGCGCGCCCAGTTGTCGATGCCATGGCTCTTGATCTTCGAGGTCGCAAGCGTCACCCCGTCGATGATGCCGGCCATGTGCGACACCGCTTCGGCGTCGCAATCGGCAAGCTCAGCGCCGAGCGCCTTGTAGAGCCCCTCGATATCGACCCCGTTTGCGAACAGGAACTGCGCCAGAATGAGACGGATCTGGCTCGGCGACTTTTGCTCAGACATGCGTAACCCCAACAAAATGGACAGATCGCGGTCTTGGACGGACTTTTGCCGCGCTCATAGTGGCTGCCAAGCAAACATCGATCCAGCGCGGATCCTTGCGCTTTCAACCCCTGTGTGCAACCCGCCACAAGCGGCAACGCGCGGAGGCCCCGTGACAAGAAGTCCGAATTTCCCGGAGCGTGCGTCCGGAAGCGATCGGCAGGCGGAATTGGCCAAGGCCGGCCTTCATCTGCGCCCGCAGCTTGTGGACTCTTTTGAAAATCTCGTCTTCGAGTCGCTTCCTTCAAATTCCTATGCACCCTTTTATTGGCGATGCGACAATGACGATCCGGTCGCCGCTTATCTCTGTTTTGAATCAGTGGATGGCCAAGTGCATTCGGCGACCGGATTGCGGTCTGATAGCGGCCAGATTGTCATCCACGCCGCATATCTCGCCTTCGGGCGCGGTATTCAGAACGCCGGCCATGGCCGAAAAATGGCGCGCAACATGCTTGCCGCCGCAAAGCTTCTCCCCGCCTCACGCGTCGAAGCGTTGGCCAATCTTGATATCGGCTCTTATGCATGGGCCCGGATGAGAGCCCGCCCGAAATGGCCGGACAAGGTCGCGCTTGAATTGTTCCGCCGGATCGACGCGCTTCAGTCTCGAGGAATCTGGCCGAAGGCAGCCGCGGATATGGCGCGCGGTTGCCTGCAAGAGCCGCTGTCGCCAGACTTTATGTCCGAACTTGCGGATTTGCCGGCATTTTCCGGCGTCAGCGACTCGTTGGGAAAGGACCTGTTAACCGACAGGCTTCTCGGACCGTTCGCATGGGAGGCTTATTGGGATCTCAAGGATTCGTCCCATATACACGCCGTGACGGAAGCGCTAAATGGCCCGTAATGATTGACCCTCGGGATTTCTTTCGTAGGCGCCGCCATCTCCGCGACGGATTTGCGGAGGATTTTGGCGATGGCCGGGGAACCGCTAATGCGCCGGACTTTGGCGACGTCGCAGACAAGCTCGCTGCGATCACCGAACAGCTGTCTGAAGTTTCGCGGCTGCTTTCCGCCCTTTCGGAGCGTGCTCAAAACGCCGATGAAGAGCCCGTTGGCCGCTAGCCGCGTCGACAGGCGGTCTGTTCACGACAGGGTTTTCTTGGCCTGACCCATCGGCGCTGGCGCCTGTCTTTGGTGCTCGCTTGGCGATGCGAGGATCAGCAAGCCAAATCCCAGAAGCGCCGACATAAACGACCCCGCGAGGACGCCGAGCTTCACTTCGTTGATCCGGGCCGCATCATCAAAGGCGAGTGAGCCGATGAAAAGGCTCATTGTAAAGCCGATGCCGCAGAGGCAGGCGGCGCCCGCGATGTGGCGCCAGCCCAGACCCGCGGGCAATTGCGCGATGCGCAGGCGGACGGCGATCGCGGCGGCGGCGAAAACGCCAATCGGCTTGCCGAGGATGAGACCGAGCGCGACGCCGAGCGGTATCCCGTTGGCGAGGCTCCCCGGCGTCACGCCCGCGAGCGACACGCCGGCGTTGGCGAAGGCGAACACCGGCAGCACCACGAACGCGACGAACGGATGCAGCGCATGGATCGTGTCGTGCAAGGGCGACCGGCCGAGCGGCGACTTGCCGAACAGCGGAACGGCGAAGGCGGTGACGACGCCGGCGAGCGTCGCGTGAACGCCCGATTTCAGCACGCAGAACCACAAAATCGCGCCGACGATCGCGTAAGGGGTAAGGTGCGTGACGCGGGCGCGGTTGAGCGCAAAGAGGCCGGCGCAGGCGATGCCGGCGAGCACCAACGCCTGCGCCGACAAATCCGACGTGTAGAAAAGCGCGATGATGACGATCGCGACGAGGTCGTCGATGATCGCGACCGCAAGAAGAAAAACCTTAAGGCTCGCCGGCGCGCGTGTCCCGAGCAGCCCCAGCACCGCGACGGAAAAGGCGATGTCGGTCGCGGCGGGAATGGCCCAGCCGCGCAGCGCGCCCGCATCGCTTGCATTGATCGCGACATAGATCAGCGCCGGAACGAGAACGCCGCCCGCCGCCGCAAAGACAGGCAGCATCGCATGGCGCAGGGTTGAGAGTTCGCCTTGCTGCGCCTCGCGTTTGATTTCGAGGCCGACAAGGAAAAAGAAGATCGCCATCAGCCCGTCATTGATCCAGTGGGTCAATGACTTGTTGAGCGCGACGGCGCCGATCTCAAACCCGACGCGGTGCGAGAGCAAGCCCTCGTAAAGCGGGTTCAGCGGCGAATTGCTGAGCGCGAAAGCGAGAAGCGCCGCTGCGCCAAGGGCAAGGCCCCCGGCGCTTTCCATTTCGATGAATTTCCTGATGCGTTCAGCGATCTGTTCCATCGGCGCTCTCGTCGGGCCTGCGCAAT
>DNZB01000092.1:0-800 GCA_003506635.1 Parvularcula sp. | reverse complement strand
CTTGAGGGAGAGCTTCTGGCGCTTGAGCGCGGCGATATGCGCAAAGTCAGGCGCCGGGCGCCGCGTTTCCTCCCGGATGAAGCCGTCGATCGCGCGATGCGTGGCGGCGAGGCTGGCGATCCTCTGGGAAAGGGCGCCGGGTGATTTCATGGTCCGTCTCCTTTTGGCGTGACTTCATGGAGATAAGCGCGCTTTGGGCATGGAAAACCTTCGCAAGCTGATTAGATTGATAGGAAACCCCTATCATTTAAGGAAGACCCCGTGAATTCTCGCCCCGAAGTGACCCTCAAGCAGCTTCACTGCCTCGCGGCGCTCGCCGAGGCGCGCCATTTCCGCCGCGCGGCGGAAATCGTCGGGATTTCGCAGCCTTCCTTGAGCGCCCAAATCCAGAATCTTGAATCAGCGCTGCGCATCCGTCTCGTCGATCGCGTGCGCGCAGGGATCTCGTTGACGCCGGCGGGGCGGGAGATCGCAGAGCGGGCCAATCGCATGATCGCCGAAGAACGCGCGATGATCGACTTTGCAAGCGCCGCGACGATCGGGCTCGCCGGCACGATCCGCCTTGGCGCCGCGCCGACGGTCGGGCCCTATCTCCTGCCGCATATCGTCTCCTCCCTTCACCGCAAGGATAGCGGGCTCGGCCTTTATGTGCGCGAAGACGCGCCGCACTCGCTGGAGCAAGACCTGGCGCGTGGGGAGCATGACCTCCTGCTGACGCCGCTGGCGCCGTCAAGCGCGGATTTTGCGAGTGAAATCCTGTTTCGCGAGCCTTTGTATCTCGCTGTCGCCGCCGATCATCG
>DNZB01000373.1:5555-5849 GCA_003506635.1 Parvularcula sp. | reverse complement strand
GATCGTCGGGCGTGATTGAGGAATCACGCTCGACGATCTAGTCCCTTGGTGGTCGCGCCGTTTTGGCGGAAAACCGGTGTCCACTTTTCCGCCCGGCGCTCTGGCACCGCAGCATTCCACTCAATTGGAAGGGCGTGCCCCCACCCAAGGGGGAGGCGAAGAAGGGCTCAAGCGTCTATTTCAGCCCGCGCTTTAAGGCATTTCATCGAGTTAGCGCGACTACGCTCGCACCCCCAGGACGCCGCCCAAGGGAAACCCGACCGTCACCGGCGCGTGGGGCTCCAGTTCTTCCGT
>DNZB01000373.1:3936-5236 GCA_003506635.1 Parvularcula sp. | reverse complement strand
GACGCCGTGAGGAGCAGGCCGGCGGCGTCCGGGGCCGGCAAAACGACGTCGATGGCGCCGGAATAGCTTTCAAGCCGCGCGAACGCGCCGCAGGCGCGCATCGCGCGCGAATAATCAGCCTTGGCTCCGAGCCGCTTGTCCATGAACGGCGCCCACAGCGCCCAGTGCTTTTGAAAGACGGGTTGCGCCGTTCCGCCGACGAAGAACGGCCCGTACAGAAACGGAAAGAACACGCCGCCAGGCCGCAGCCAGCGCGCGACATTGGCGCAGACGACATCCTGCTCCATCCAGTGAAAGGCTGTCGCCGCGATGACGCAATCGACCGCGCCGGCGGCGAAGTCCGCCGCCTCCGCCGCCTGATTGATCTGTTCGATGCGCGGATGATGGGGGGCGGCGTCGAGCATCCGCTTGTCCGGTTCAACCGCCGCCACACGCTCGAAGCGCGCTGCAAGATCAAGGCTCGCCTTGGCTGGCCCGGCGCCGAGATCGACGGCGAAGCCGCGCGGCCCTTCAAGGTGCGCATCGAGAAAATCCCACAGCGTCTTCGGATAGGAAGGCCGCAGGGTCGCGTAACGCGCCGCGATATCGCCGAAGCCGGTCGCCGCATCGCCATTCATGGGGATTTCCTTCCAATAAAGGCGCGCCAGTCGTCTTCGGAGAAAACGCGGACGCCGAGACGCTCTGCGTCTTTCAGTTTCGAGCCGGCGCCGGGTCCGGCGACGACATAATCCGTCTTCGCCGAAACGGCGCCCGACACTTTCGCGCCAAGCGCGAGCGCCTGGGCCTTGGCTTCGTCGCGCGTCATCGTTTCAAGGGTTCCCGTGAAAACGACTGTCTTGCCGGCGATTGCCGATCCCGTCGCCGCCGGCGCCGCCATTTGCTGCGGCGTCACTTCCTCAAGCAGCCGCTCGACGGCGGTGCGGCTTCCCGCATCCTTGAAGAAGGAAATGACGCCGCCCGCAACAAGCGCGCCGACGCCTTCGATCGACAGCATTTCCTCATAGGCTGCGCTGTCCTCATCGGCCGCCGCCGTCGCGGCCGCGCGGAACGCATCGAAGGAATGATAATGTCGCGCGAAAATCCGCGCATTCGTCTCGCCGATATGACGCATGCCGAGCGCGTTGATGAACCGGTCGAGCGCGGGCGCGCGGCGCGCGTTGATGGCGGCGAAAAGATTCTCGACCGACTTCCGGTTCGTCGGCGTTTTCGCGCCGCCCTTCTTCTCCTTATAGGTGAAGAGGTCGATCTCGCCCGCTTGCTGACGCGCTTCAAGCGTAAAGAGATCGGCGGGCTCCTTGAT
>DNZB01000373.1:3043-3596 GCA_003506635.1 Parvularcula sp. | reverse complement strand
CGAAGGCGCTCGACGGCCTGCGCCGCGCAGGCGAAGCCGCCCGTGCAGCGGCGCACGGCTTCGCCTTCCTCGCGCGCCGCCGGGCTGCCGCACACCGGGCAGGCCTCTGGGAAATGGTAACGGCTTGCGCCCTTCGGCCGCTTGTCGGCGATGACTTCGACGATCTGGGGAATGACGTCGCCGGCGCGCTGCACGACGACCGTGTCGCCGATGCGCACGTCCTTGCGTTCGATCTCGTCCTGATTGTGCAAGGTCGCGTTGGAGACGACGACGCCGCCGACGGTCACAGGCCGAAGCCGCGCGACCGGCGTCAGCGCGCCGGTGCGTCCGACCTGAATGTCGATGCCGAGAAGTTCCGTCATCGCGCGCTCGGCCGGAAATTTGTGCGCGATCGCCCATCGCGGCGAGCGCGAGACGAAGCCCAAACGCTCCTGATAGTCGATCCGGTCGACCTTGTAGACGACGCCGTCGATATCATAGCCGAGCAACGCGCGCTGCGCCTCGATCGCCGCGTAATGCGCGAGCATCGCGTCGACGCTCTTGCAGCGCATGA
>DNZB01000373.1:0-2716 GCA_003506635.1 Parvularcula sp. | reverse complement strand
CTGCGTCTCGCCGAGCGGCGCCGAGACCTCGCCCCAGGCGTAGGCGAAAAAACGCAAAGGCCGCGAAGCGGTGATCGCAGCGTCAATCTGGCGCAGCGACCCCGCGGCGGCGTTGCGCGGGTTGGCGAAGGGCTCCTCCCCTGCATTTTCAAGCGCGTTGTTGAGCGCGGCGAAGTCCGCGTGGCTCATATAGATCTCGCCGCGCACGTCGAGGATGTCGGGTGCGCCCTCAAGCGAACGCGGGATATCGGCGATGGTGAGCGCGTTGGCGGTGACGTTTTCGCCGACAGCGCCGTCGCCGCGCGTCGCGGCGACCTTAAGAACGCCGCCTTCATATCTGAGGTTGAGCGACAGGCCGTCAATCTTCGGCTCCGCCGTGAAGGCGGGCGGAGCGTCCTCCCCGAGTTTCAGGAATCGGCGCACGCGGGCTTCGAAATCGCGCACATCTTCGTCGCTGAAGGCGTTGTCGAGCGACAGCATCGGCTTTGCGTGCGCGGCCTTCTCAAACTTCGTCGAGGGCGCGGCGCCGACGCGGGCCGAGGGTGAATCCGCGCGTTTCAGTTTCGGAAACTGACGCTCGATCAGCGCGTTGCGGCGGCGGAGCGCGTCATATTCGGCGTCGCTGAGCTTCGGGCGGTCTTCCGCGTAATAGGCGTTGTCCGCGTCCGCGATCGCCCGGGCGAGACGCGCAAGTTCCGCCGCCGCTTCGTCGGCGGAGAGCTCGGAAACCGGTTTTGAGGCCGTTGTCACAAAGTTTTCCGCATCCTGATGATCACATTCCGAACGCCGTCGGCCCCAATCGTTTCATCGCGGCCGAATTCAACATAGCCGCGCGCCGTGTAAAGCGGTTCGCCGGGGATTGTCGCGCCGAGTTCGATCGTCTTGAAGCCTTCGGCGCGCGCCGCCCCCTCACCCAGCGCAAGAAGCATCGAGCCGACGCCGCGCCGCGTCCAGTCGGGATGCGTGTACATCGCGCGAATGCGCGCGGGTTCGCGCGAGGGATCGGAAAGACTGTCGTCGCGTCCCGCCGTCTTGTCGCCGCCATAGAGCGTCTTGCGCCGGCTCCACCCGCCGCAGCCGGCGAGCGCCTGCCCCGCCTCGATCAGGAAGTAGCAGCCGTCATCGATGAGGAGCGTGTCGAGCCCCATCGTCGCGCGCGCCGCTGCGACCTCGCGCGGCGACAGGAACGCCGCCATGTTGCGGATGATCGCCGCTTCGATAAGGGCCATGATCGACGGACGATCGGCGCGCGTCGCGATGCGGTGCGTGAAGACCGGCCTGTCCATGCGCTGATCAACCATCGCCCTCGCCTAGCAGGTAATGGCGGCGGCGGCGATCAGTCGGACGGCGCGCGGAACCAGTCGTAGCCGGAAAGGATGCGCGCGTACGGGTCGGCGATCTCGCCGGCGGCGTCGCCGCGATAGAGGATCGAGCCTGGCTTCGGCTTCGCGGACGAGAAGGCGCCGTTGATCCCGTGCGTCAGCGTTTCGGCGACCAGCGGCTCGCCGGTCGGCCCGTAATAGCGCCAGTCATAGCCGTCATGATGGAAGAAACCGCGCACCTGATAATCGGGGCGCGCGCGGCGCGAGATCGTCATCACGCATTCATGGCCCGCGACGAGATCGAAGCCGCCGAAGGCGTTGCGGACCTCATAGGACGCCTGCGGGATGCAGCGATCGAGCCGAAGCGCAAGGTCGAATCCCGGCCTTGCTGGATTGAGGCTTGCGACGCCGCCGTCGCCGGGGATCTGCTCGGCGACGGCGCGCGCGGCGTCTTCCTGGGAAGGCGGATAGGAGCCGACCGCGAGCGCGAAAAGGATCATCAGCATGCGCCCCTTCTAACGCGGGGGGGTTAAGGGCCAGCTGCGCAAGCGTGAATGGAAGGTTAAAGGGCGCACGCCGCCCCTTGCCCCCTCATCAAGGGCGGGACAGCGCCCGGCCCGCGACCGCGTCCAGTTTCGCGACGAGCGCGGGGTCGCGCGCTTCTTGCGGCGTGATGATCGCGAAGTCGAGCGCCGTCTCAATTCCCAGCGGCGAACGGGTGCGGGTTGGACCAAGCCGGGCGACGAGGTCCGCGACGAGGCGCCGCGCGGCATCAGCGTTCTGCTTCATGATCGCCAGAATGCCGGCGACCTCGACATGCGCGGCCCCGATGCGCCAGCAATCATAGTCCGTCACCATCGCGACCGTGGCGAACGGCAATTCCGCCTCACGCGCGAGCTTGGCTTCCGGCATGTTGGTCATGCCGATGACGTCGCATCCTGAAGACTTGTAAAGCAGCGATTCAGCGCGCGAGGAGAACTGCGGGCCGTCGATCGTCACATAGGTTCCGCCGCGATGGTGCGGGATCGCAAGCGCCCGGCACGAGGCCTCAACCGCATCCGCCAGCGCAGGGCAGACAGGATCCGCCATTGAGACATGCGCGACGCAGCCTGTTCCAAAAAAACTCTTCGCGCGCCCTGACGTGCGGTCGATCAACTGGTCGACGATGACGAAGACGCCGGGGGCGAGCTCCTCGCGAAAGGAGCCGCAGGCGGAGATCGAAATCACGTCGGTGACGCCGGCGCGCTTCAGCGCGTCGATATTGGCGCGGTAATTGACCTCCGACGGCGGGATACGGTGTCCCTCGCCGTGGCGGGCGAGGAATGCGACCTCGACCCCGTTCATCCGCCCGCGGACGACAGGGCCGGAGGGCGAGCCCCACGGCGTTTCGCGGA
>DNZB01000370.1:4966-5765 GCA_003506635.1 Parvularcula sp. | reverse complement strand
CCGAAAAACGTCAGGACCAGCGTGAAGCCCTTGCGGAACTTCTCCTCCGGCATGGCGTTGAGCGCTTTCGTGCCCGCCATCGTTCCGGCGAACCCGGCGATGACGATCGCGGCGATGAGAAGCGCCCAGTCGGCGTAAGCAAAGCCGACGAATCCGAAAGCGATCGCTTTCATAAGGTGCTGCGCGGTCATCGCGGCGGCGTGCGTCGCGACCGTCTTCAGCTTGTCGATCTTCGCCGCGCCGACCATCGCCGCGGCGATCGGGCCCGTCGCGCCGACGAACATGGAAAGAAGCGCGCTTGCCGCGCCGGTCAGCGTCCAGGTCGTGACGCCGGGCGAGAAGCCCTTGGGCTTCGGCCCCCAGACGGTGATAAGCACGAAGGCGCCAATCAGGAACTGCAACACGCGCTCGGGCGCCTCGACATAAAGCCGCGCGCCTAAAGCCGTCCCGATCAGCGACCCGCCCGCAAACCACAGCGCCGTCGGCCAGACGACCGAGGCGCGCTGGAGATAAAGGCGCCCGGCGTTGGACCCGAGCTGCGCAAGCCCGTGCACCGGAATGACCGCCGCCGGCGGAAACAGCGCCCCCATGACGCCAAGCAGCGCCAATCCCCCGCCAAGCCCGAAGGCGGCGGTCAGCGCCGAGGTGAAAAAGCTCGCGGCGACGACAAGGATCGCGGCGAGCGGGCTGACGGCGTCGGGGAGCATGGGGAAGGAGTGGCCAGTGGTCAGTGGTCAGGAATAGATTGTTATTGCGCCCGCTCACGCGCCTTGCCAATCACTGACCGCTCATCACTGAC
>DNZB01000370.1:1882-4836 GCA_003506635.1 Parvularcula sp. | reverse complement strand
GTCAGCGCCGAGGTGAAAAAGCTCGCGGCGACGACAAGGATCGCGGCGAGCGGGCTGACGGCGTCGGGGAGCATGGGGAAGGAGTGGTCAGTGGTCAGTGGTCAGGAATAGATTGTTATTGCGCCCGCTCACGCGCCTTGCCAATCACTGACCGCTCATCACTGACCACTGACCACTCCTTCCCATGAAAATCGCCACCTGGAACATCAACTCCGTGCGCCTCAGGCTCGATCAGGTCGTGCGCTTTCTTGAGGAGGAAGCGCCGGACGTCCTCTGCCTTCAGGAAATCAAGTGCCGGAACGACCAGTTTCCGGGAAAGCCCTTCGCGGGCGCCGGCTATGCGCATCAGGCGGTGTCGGGGCAGGCCGGCTATCACGGCGTCGCGATCCTCTCGAAAGCGCCGATGAAAGAGATCGAGGCCGAGCGGTTCTGCGACAACGACGACGCGCGCCATATCGCGGCGACGGTCGCGGGCGTCCGCATTCATAATTTCTACGTCCCGGCGGGCGGCGATATTCCGGACCCGGACGAAAACGACAAATTCGCGCACAAGCTGCAATTTCTGAAAGAGCTCGAAGGCCGCTTCGGCGGGCGCGGGCGATCGAAGATTAGAGAAGTGCTCGTCGGCGACCTCAACGTCGCGCCGCGCGAGCATGACGTGTGGTCGCACAGGCAATTGCTGGACGTCGTATCGCATACGCCGGTCGAAACCGGCCTGCTCGACAAGGCGGCCGCGGCGGGCGGCTGGACCGATGTCGCCCGCGCGCTGATCCCGGAGCCGGAAAAGCTCTATACTTGGTGGTCCTATCGCGCGGCGGACTGGCGCCAGTCGAACCGCGGACGGCGGCTCGATCATATCTGGGTGTCGCCGGGCCTTGAGAAAGCGGCGCTCGCCGGCGGCGCCGGCGCTGTCCGCATCCACGACCGCTGTCGCGGCTGGGCGCGGCCGTCAGATCATGCGCCAGTGACGGCGGCGCTGGAGATGTGATCGGGCGCGCGTTCCCTCCCTTTTCAAGGGAGGGAAGGAGCCTCGCTTCAGACGAACGCGCCCAACACCCGCGCCAGGCTGTCGATCTCCGATTCCTCCGTATAAAGATGAACGGAGAAGCGCAATCCCCCCATGCGCTCGTCATGGGCGATCCCTTCCTCCCTCAGCGCCGCGCGCGCCGCGTCGAAAAGGCGGGGGCGGATGATGACGCCGGCGCCGCGCTCGCCGCGCTTTGCGTGCGACAGGACCGCCTCCGCCGGGACGCGTGCGAGAAGGCGGTCGAGGAGGCGCTGCGAATGCGCCTCGATCGCCGCGGGACCGGCGGCGCCGATCGCGTCGGCGCCCGCCCTGGCGACGACGTAAGGGGCGACGGACGGCGTGCCGCCCCGGAAGCGATCGGCGCCGGCCGCGTACCGAAAATTCCCGATATCGAACTCGAACGGGTCTTCATGGCTGAACCATCCGACATCGGCGGGCGCGTATTCCCCCGCGCCCTCCGGGTTGACCCACAGCCACGCGGCGCCGGGACCCCCGCAAAGATATTTGATCGACGTGCCGGCGACGAAATCGGCGCCGGAGCCTTGCGCCTCGACCGGAAGGGCCCCCGCCGACTGCGCGACGTCGACGACGACGCTGGCGCCCGCCGCTTTCGCGCGCCGAACGATCTCCGAAACAGGCGCGCGCACGCCGCGATTGGAGAAGACATGCGTCACATGGACAAGGCGCACGTCATCGGCGAAGGCGCGCCGCCATGCGTCCGGGTCGGCGAGATGCGCGCCGCCCTTGATGAAGACCGGCTCAAGGCCGATGCGGCGGCCCTGCGCGAGCACGAATCCGGCGGTCGGGAAATCGTCTTCGGTAAGGACGATCTTCGTCCGGCCCTTCTTCTCCGGAAGCGCGAACAGGATCTTCGTCAAGGCCGAGGATATGTTCGTCTGCGGACAGATATCGCCGGCCATGGCGCCGATGACGGGGGCGAGCGCGCGCTTCCACGCCTCGATCCCTTCAAGCCACAGCGGCCAGAGATCGCTTCGCCCGGCCGCCCATGGATTGAAGAAGTCCCGGGCGAGCCCCGCTTCCGCCGCCGCCGGCGCCAGGCCGACGGAGTGCGACAGGAAATAGGGATGGGGCGGTTTTACAAAGCCGGCGGAGGTCATCGGGCCCCCTTGCGCGCCGCCAGCGTATGGCGAAGCTTCTGGATGAGGATGATCGCGGCGAGCGCAAAAGTGACCGCGTTCGCCGCGATCACAGGCGCAGCGCCGATCGCGACGCCATAAGCGAACCACAAGCCGACGCCGGCCGTGAACATCAGATACATGGCAAGCGAGATCGCGGCCGTGTCATTGGTCCGGATGACGCGGATCGCCTGCGGCAGGAACGAGGCCGTCGTCAGTACGGCGGCGGCAGCGCCAAGAAATTCGTTCATTTGCGTTCCGGCGGCTCGCCCCTTACCCCTTCACTATTCCCCATTCACCTTTCACCGGGAACCCCCCATGCGCGGCTATTTCGGCGTCGGTTCGGAGCGGATTTCGAAGGCCATGAATCTCGGCGCGGTCTTGCGCACCGCGCACGCCTTCGGCGCAAGTTTCGCCTTTACGATCGGCTCAAGCCTCAACCGGCGCGAGGCGGAGCTTTCGGACACTTCGAAGAGCGAGGCGCATCTGCCGCTCTATCAATGGGCGACGATCGGCGAGATGGCGCTGCCGAAGGGCTGCGTCCTCGTCGGGGTCGAACTTGACGAACGGGCGGTCGATCTCCCCGCTTTCCGCCACCCGCTCAAAGCGGCCTATCTCCTCGGGCCGGAGAAGGGCGACCTTTCAGACGCCGCAAGGGCGCGGTGCGCGCATCTTGTGAAGATACCGATGCGCTTTTGCGTCAACCTCTCCGTCGCCGCGGCGATCGTCATGTATGACCGCATGCTGACGCTTGGCGGTTATGAGCGGGGCGCGCTAGATCGTCGGGCGTG
>DNZB01000370.1:0-1552 GCA_003506635.1 Parvularcula sp. | reverse complement strand
CACTTTTCCGCCCGGCGCGCTAAGCGCCGGCGGCCGGGTCAGAAGCGGCTGAAAAATGAAAGCCGAAACTACAAACCGTCGCCCCGGACGCCGAAGGCGATCCGGGGACCATCACCCGTAACGCGCCAACGTGCGCGCAGGTAATTCAGGAGATGGGCCCCGGGTTCGCGCGAAGACGCGCGCCCCGGGGTGACGGCGGAAAAGGAATTATCTTTGTACAGATGAGCGCGGAAGCCCGCGCCCCCTCAGCGCTTGCCCTTCTTGCGCGCGGCTTTTTTCTTCGCCTTGGCCGGCTTCTTCGCCGGCGCCTCGCCCATCGCGTCGAGCGCGTCGGCGTAGGCGACAAGCGCCTTCATGAAGGCGGCCTGGTGGGATTTCGGCAGGACGCTCAACGCGCCGGCGTCGGCTTTGGCGACGCCCGATGCGGCGCCCGACAGCATGCGCTTGCCGGCTGCGGTGATCGAGACGGCGTTCGCCCGCGCGTCTTCCTTGGTGCGCGAGCGGGAAAGAAGGCCCTTTTTCAGCATGCGCGCGATCATGTCGGCGAGCGTCGAGCGGTCGATGCCGGTCGCGTTGACGAGATCGGTCTGGCTTAGGCCGTCATTCTTCGACACGACATGCAGGACTTCAAACTGACGAGGCGTCGGACCGTCGGCGCCGACTGCGGTCGAATGAAGGTCATGGGCGTGCTGCTGGGCGCGGCGAAGCAAGTGCCCGGGCGATTTCTTGAGGTCGTAGGCCATGTGGGTTTCGGTCTCCCTTGTGGAAACGCGCCCGAAGGAAGAGGCGCTAGTTGGTCGTTTCGCGCGGGCGGCTGTGCGCTCCGCCGTCGCGGTCGACGGGCCCCGTTTTGACTGGATCAGGGCGCCGGTCAAGGACTATCGTCATCACATCATCGAAATTCAACGGGCGCCCGCCGCGATTTCCTGCACAATGCGCTTCCTACGGACGATCAGCGGACGAGATATTGCGGCGGACCGTTTGTAAGGGTGCGGATGATGCGTGAACCCCCAGATCTCGCTCAGCGTTTCGTGAAGGCCGCGCCGACGGGCGACGACCGGGAACGCGACGTGTGCGGCCATTGCGGTTTCATCGATTACAAGAACCCCAAGATCGTCGCGGGCGCCGTCGCATCCCATGGCGGGCGCATCCTCCTCTGCCGCCGCGCGATCGAGCCTCGGCGCGGGTTCTGGACGCTGCCCGCAGGCTATCTCGAACTCGGCGAAAGCGTCGAGGACGGCGCGCGACGCGAAGCATGGGAAGAAGCGCGGGCGAGGATCGTCATCGACGCGATGCTCGGCGTTTATTCCGTACCCCGCATTTCGCAGGTGCAAATCATCTTTCGCGCGAATCTGGAAACGCCCGAATTCGCGCCCGGCCCTGAAAGTCTCGACGTCGATCTGTTTCCCTGGGACAAGCTTCCCTGGCCCGACATCGCGTTCCCGACGGTCGGCTGGGCGCTGCGCCACTGGAAAGACGTCGAGGGCCGAAAATCGTTTGCGGCGTTTTCAAATCCGGCGGAGGGCGTTTGAGGGATTTGGGATTTGGGATT
>DNZB01000024.1:2953-3714 GCA_003506635.1 Parvularcula sp. | reverse complement strand
ACCGCAACCGGTTATACGCCGGCCGCAACTGATCAAGGTCCTGCGGCGGGAGAAATCCCGGTTCTTCCGCGGCGGGCGCTGCGGTGATCGCAAGGCCCGACGCCGTCTGGCGGGGGCGCGGCGTTCCGGGGTCGAGCGGCGGTTCGGCCTGCGTGAACACCGGTTCCGTCCGCCCCTCGCGTCCATGCGGCGGCGGCGCCGGCGGCTCATCGACGCCGTCCTCAAGCTCAGGCGCTTCGATGAAGACCGCCTTGTCCGCACGCTGCGGCGCCATCGGTTCGGCGGCGAGGCCGGCGACGCTTGCGCGGCCGAAATTGAAGCCGGTGAGATAAGCCGCAAGCCAGGGCGCAAAGCGCGCGGCGACATCGAACATGCGGTCGTCGAACTGCTTCACCTGGTCGTCGAGATCGAGGCCAAGCCATCGTTCCGCGACCATCGCCGCCGTGAAGAGCACGATCAGCGAATGCGAATAGGCGAAGTGCAGCGCCCGCGCGCCAAGCTTGGCCGCGAAACGCGCAAGACCGCCACGGCCGCGATCATAGCGCCAGCGCCCGATGATGAACCCGGCGAGCGGCATCGCCCCGACATAGACAGCGAGCATCGCCGGTACGCGCACGCCAAACAGGTCGGTGAGCCGGTAAAACGGATCGTCGCGGACGATAAACGCCCAGAGCGCCGTGACGCCCGCGAAGATCAGCGCGCTGGCGATATAGCCGCCCGAAAGCTCACGCCCCGCCCGTGGGTCGCCCCGTCGTTTCGCC
>DNZB01000024.1:0-2635 GCA_003506635.1 Parvularcula sp. | reverse complement strand
CATGAACGCAAAACGCCCCGCCATTTCCGGCGGGGCGCTTCGTCAGCCCTTTGCGGGCGATGGCGTTAGCGAACGACTTTGAGGTTCGCCGCCGAGGTCTTGCCGCGGTCCGAAGCGAGTTCGAACGAGATTTTCTGACCTTCATTGAGGCCGGTAAGGCCGGCTTTCTGAACGGCCGTGACGTGCACGAACACGTCCTTGCCGCCGTCATCCGGCTGGATGAAGCCGAAGCCTTTGGTCGCGTTGAACCACTTAACGGTGCCTGTCGCCATTGTCTGATCTCCTGATCTTAAGATCCGGGCTGGCTGGCCCGGACCGGCGGTCTTCAACGACATGCGCGACCACCGCGCATGCCGGGTAGCGACCGTCCAATCGGGAATTCAGAAAGCGAGGCTTAGGCCGGGACATAGGTGCGGATGGAAAGCACGGTCCTTGCTAGGCTAGGCGTTGTCGAATTCGGCCCAAATTATCTGGTCACGGCGCTAGCATATAGGTGACAAGGACCGGCTCCGCAAGGACAACCGGAAAGCGAAGCTCCTGAAATTTCGGACGTATTTTATGCAAATTGTCATCTTCGGTCAGGGTCGCGTCGGCAGGAGCTTTGCGGCCTATGCGGCAAGCCTCGGGTTCAAGACCCGATTGCTCGCACGCGGCGAGGACGCGGCGGCGCATGTCGCGCGCGCCGGTCTCGTCGCGGCCGCGATCCCCGACGATGCGCTTGCCGGCTGGTTCAAGACCTGGCAGGGCGCGCTTCAAGGCAAGCGGGCGATGCATTTTTCCGGCGCGCGCGTCATCGCCGGCCTGCCCGGCTATCATCCGCTTTATTCCTTCCCGTCTGCGCCGCTTGCCCCGCTTGAATTCGGCCGCATCGCCATCGCGCGCGAACCGGGTGCGGCCGCCTTCGCCGCGATCCTTCCGGGCGCGAACAATCCGGAATTCATCGTCCGCGACGAGGACCGCGCCTTCTATCATGCGCTCGCTGTCGTTTCCGGCAATTTCGCCGCACATTTGTGGAACGAGACGGCGACCGCCTTCGCAGCCCGGCTTGGCCCGGATGCCGGCGCCATCATGAGCGCTTATTTCGGCAGCGTCGTCGCGCGGTTCGGAGAGGCCCCCCTGTCCTCGCTCACCGGCCCGGTCGCCCGGCGCGACGCGGCGACCGTCAGGGCCAATCTCGAGGCCCTCGCCGGCGAGCCGCGCCTTCTTGCGCTTTACCGGGCTTTCCTCGCCAGCGCCTGGCCGGACTGGCGGGAATAGAGCCACGAAAAGCGCCGAAAAGCCGCGCTTGCCACGCTTTTTTCCTTCCTCTATAGACCCGCCTCCATTCACCAACGGATAGCGCCGCGCCGGGGCTTTCAGCCTCCCCCCGTCAGCGGCCTTTTTGCAAAAGGGCGCCGCCATGGCCGAGACCGATGTTTTCTTCTGCGAAGTGCGCCCGCGCACCGGCACCGGCGGGGCGCGCGATGCGCGCCGGAACGGCTTCGTCCCCGGCGTTCTTTACGGCGGCGACAAGGGCCCCGTTGCGATCCGGCTGCGCCAGACCGAGGTCATGAAAGCCTATTCTGCGGGGCGCATGCGCTCGCACCTCGCGAAGATCGACGTTCCGGGTCAGGACTATCTCCAGCCCGTCATCGCGCGCGAAGTCCAGGTCGATCCCGTGCGCGACCTGCCGATCCATGTCGATCTGATGCGCGTCGATGAAAACACCCGCATCGACGTCGCCATTCCCGTCCGCTTCAAGAACGAGGAACTTTCGCCCGGCATCAAGCGCGGCGGCGTTCTCAACATCGTACGCCACACCGTCGAACTTTATTGCCCGGCGACCGCCATACCGGAATTCCTCGAAGTCTCGCTCGAAGGGCTCGATATCGGCGATTCGATCCACATTTCGGCGTTCAAGCTTCCGGAGGGCGTGACGCCGGTGATCGCCGACCGCGACTTCACCGTGGCGACGATCGCCGCGCCGTCCGCGCTCCGCTCGGAGGAGAACGAAGTCGCCGCCGCGACGCCGGCCGACGTTCCGGCGACCGCGCAGAAAGCGCCGGACGCCGCGGCCGCCGGGGCCAAACCCGCTGCGGGCGGCAAGGACGCGGCCAAGCCCGCCGACAAGGGCAAGAAGTAACGTCCGCCTGCGGACGACTTCTCCGCCTGGAGAAGCGCAACGATGCTGCTCATCGTCGGCCTCGGCAATCCAGGCGAGAAATATGCGCGCCACCGGCACAATGTCGGCTTCATGGCGGTCGATGCGATCGCTGGCGCGCACCGCTTCGGCCCCGAACGGAAGAAGTTTCAGGGCGTCATCCGCGAGGGCGAAATCGGCGGGGTCAAGTTCCTGTCGCTGAAACCGCAGACCTTTATGAATGACAGCGGCCTGTCGGTCGGCGCGGCGATGCGCTTTTACAAGATCGAGCCTGCGGACGTCGTCGTCTTTCATGACGAACTTGATCTTGCCCCCGGCAAGATCAAGGCGAAGATCGGCGGCGGGCTTGCAGGCCATAACGGCCTGAAGTCGATCGCCGAACATATCGGGGAAGAATTCCGGCGCGTGCGCATCGGCATCGGCCATCCCGGCGACAAGGCGCGCGTCACCGGCCATGTGCTCGGCGATTTTTCAAAGGCCGATCAGGACTGGCTC
>DNZB01000060.1:2551-2759 GCA_003506635.1 Parvularcula sp. | reverse complement strand
ATCCCGCGCGCCGCGCCCTTCAATTTGTGCGCGGCAAGACGCCAGGCGTCATCGTCCATCGCGGGCGTCATGCGTGCGCTGATTTGCGCGGCTTCGTCCCGGAAGATGCCGAGCACTTCGGCAAGCAGCGCCTTGTCGCCGAAAACATAGCGACTGAGATGGTCAAGATCGATCGGCGCGGGGGGCATGGCGGCAGGCTCCGGCAAGT
>DNZB01000060.1:0-2139 GCA_003506635.1 Parvularcula sp. | reverse complement strand
GACGGCCCGGCGTCAGGACCGGGGAGCGGCGTTTCAGCGCCGGGCGCGGCAGGCGCCATCTCGGCGGGAATTTCTTCAAGCACCGGCTCCGTGGCGGCCGCGTCTCCGGATTCGGAGGGGAGGGCGTCGATCGCGGGCTCGTCGATGATGACGTCCTCGGCGGGGGCCGCCGCCTCGCCCGCCTTGTCTATCGCGTCTTCCGTGACAGCCGTCGGGGCGCCGTCTCCAGGTTTGGCGCCGGTAAGGCGCATCAGGCCGATGATGACAGCGAGCGCGACCAGAATGATCAGCAGAATTCTCAGCATAAGGCCCCTCGACTTCAGCGCCGCCCGGCGGGTGGGATATTCAGCCCTTTCTATCGGAAAGGCCGACAGCCGCGCAACGCCGCCGCGTTAAAAGCGCTAAATTTCGGCGGCCCCGCCGGTCCGCTTGCTCTTGGGCCTCGGCCCCCGGTATCGGTTGCACCCCGATAAACAACCGGCAGGGGTTCGGCGGGCGGGGCGTTCCTTGACGCTCGCCGCGCCTGCGCCTTAATTCAAGGGTCTAGAGTTGCGTCATGCTCCGGCCCTTGGGTCCGGGGCCGCTTCGTGTCGCATGGGGCGATGCGAAATAACGGTTGTGCGAAAGGGCCGATGGCGAAGGGCTTCAAGGCTTGGGCGATGATCGCTGGCGGGATGACCGCCATGGCGATGGCGCCTGCCTTTGCGGCCGACCCCGTCAAGGTCGATGTGTCGGGCAAGGCGAGCGTTGCGGCGGGCCTTGTCGACGGCGATGCAAAGGCGGACGTCGACGCTGAAATCGCCATCCGCGGTTCGACCGTTTTCGCCAACGGGATGGAGCTTGGCGCGGTCGTCGAAGGGCGCTTTGACAAGAACCAGCCTAACCAGCTTTACGGCGCCGGGCGCTATTCAGGACCGCTGATCGGCGGCCCGCGCGGGATCGCGCCCTTGACCTCCGACGCTTATTTGCAGGGCGCTTACGGCTATCTGCGCGGGCCGTTCGGCCAGCTGATCGCCGGGCGCGACCATGGCGTTGCGCGCACCTTCGCGGTGACCGCGCCGACAATCTTTGAATCGGTCAACGTCAATGATTGGCGCACGGATCTTTCGGGCCTCAACGACGTCCACACCGTCAACGATTTTTCGGGCTATTCGACGAAGTTCAGCTATCTGCCGCCGGCGAATTTCCTCGGCGGCGTCCTCGGCGGGCTGCAGCTCGGCGTTTCCTACAGCCCGGTCGCGGCGCATTGCGGGGAAGACCTCTGCGCGCCTGAGGATCGGCTCTTCATCACGCCGGCGGGCGCGCTTTTGACGGAAACCTCGCGGTGGGAGGACGTGGTGGAAGCCGCGGCCTATTACCAGAAGGAAGTGAAGCTCGGCGGCGCGCGCGGCGGCCTCCTTTTCGGCGTCGGCGCAAGCTATGTGACGGCGAACGAGGACACGCGCGTTCTAAGTCCCGTTTTCGACGATTATCGCGCCTATTCGCTGGGGCTCAATCTCGGCTATCGCGGCCTCACCGTCGGCGGTTCGGTCAAGACGACCAATTCCGGCCTCGCCGAGGTCGATGACGAAGGCTATCTCGCCTTCGACGCCGGCATCACCTTCAAGACCGGCGATGAAAAAGGCGATTGGGGCGTCATGCTCGGCTACGGCCAGGCGGAAGCCAATGTCGCCGCGCCGCCCAACCCGGCCGCTCCGCTCATCTTCCGCGACACCCGGACGACGCAGGCCGGCGTCACCTATTTCGTCACCCGCGGCATCACGGTCGGCGCCGCGGCCCAATATGTCGAATCTGAAAAGCCGGCGACGGCGGGCGGCCCCGAAGAAGCCGCCACCGTCGTCATCGAGAGCTCAATAAAATTCTAGGGACAAGGGTTCTTTAGCGCCTGCGTTGCTAGAGGGGATATGGAAAAAGCGGCTCCGAAAGGGGCCGTTTTTTTTTGTGGCCAGTGGCTAGTGGCCAGTGGCTAGCGGCTAGCGGCTAGCAGTCAGCTTCTTGGTTGACGCCGACCGCCGCCGCCCAGAAGCTGACCACTGACCACCAGCCACTGGATGCCCCCATGCCCGGCCAACAGAACAGCAAGATCGACTATGTCGAATTCGCCGCGACCGATCTCGGCGCGTTCAAGAAGTTCTACGG
>DNZB01000206.1:10845-14781 GCA_003506635.1 Parvularcula sp. | reverse complement strand
TCCACGGCGTAGTCCGCCCTGAAGGCGACGCTCGCCGGCGCGCCGCTGATGTCAAAGGTCGCGTCAAGCGCGGCGGCGTATCCTTCCGGCGTCCGCGCGAGCGAGGCGAATGCATTCTCGCCGCGCCAGGTGCGGCCCGAGCCTTCATCGACGAAATTGATCCGTACACGGCGGAGCTCGGCGCGTTCGAACGCCTCGCGGAAATAGGCGCCGCCGGTCAAAGACGCGACGACGTTCGTGCGCTCGCCGGCGCCGGCGCCGAAGTCGAATTTGATGCGGCGGTCGGCGCGCCGGACGATTCGAAGCTCCGCTCCGTCGAAGATGACGCGGCGGGGCCCGGCCCTGCCGCTGAAGAAATCGCGCGGGTAGAGGTCGGCGGCGATCAGGGGAACGCGCGCCGTCGCTTCGGACCGCGGCTTGCCGAGGCGCACCTCAGAAAAGGTCAGGCGCCAGCCGCCCTTGTCGTCGAGTTTTTCGAGCGAAATGTCCCCGATGCGCCGTACCGCGCCGCCAAAGGCCGCGGCGTTTGCGGCCGATTTGAACGCGGGCGCCGCCCAGCCGAGGTCGACCGGGCCCGACTGCGCCCGCCAGGCGATGAAGGCGGCAAGGCAAAAGACAGCCGCGACGGCGAGGCCGGCAATCTCGGCGGCGATCAGGCCCGCTTTCGCAATGCGCGATTTCATGCCCCGGTCGATGCGCTCTTCGCCCGCCAAGAATAGGGCGGAGTCCCAATTCCTTGCGTAGTGACAATGTAACTGTTGCGCAAGCTCGACGAGGCCGTGACCCGCTTGATCCTCCGCGGCCGGAGAATTACCCCCTTGCGCTTCATCAAGGGAGCGACCGATGCCAAGAGCCGCCGCCGGGCTTGCCGAAGGATCGAAAGCCCCCGTTTTCGATCTCCCCGCTGATGGCGGCGGGCGCGCGAGGCTGAAAGACTTCGCCGGGAAATCGCTCGTTCTCTATTTTTACCCGAAGGACGATACGTCGGGCTGCACCAAGGAAGCGATCGACTTCACCGGCGCCGAAAAGAAGTTCGCGAAGGCCGGCGCCGCTGTCGCCGGCGTTTCGCGCGACAGCATCGCCGCGCATGACCGGTTCAAGGCCAAGCACGCGCTTAAAGTCGCGCTGTTGTCCGACGAGGACGGAAAGACCGTCGAGGCCTATGGCGTCTGGGTCGAGAAATCGATGTATGGCCGGAAATACATGGGGATAGAGCGCGCGACCTTCCTTATCGACGGCTCGGGCGTCATCCGGAAAATCTGGCGAAAGGTGAAAGTGCCGGGCCATGTCGAGGCGGTGCTGGCCGCCGTGAAGGCCCTCGGCTGACATGGGTTGGCGCGCGGCGGCGCTCGCCGTTCTTCAGGCCGCCGGGACCGAGGAGAAATGTGCAGCGGCAATGGCGGCGCGCGCCAGCAGCGGCCCGGAACCGCCACTGGCGCCGCCGGCCAGGCCAGCGCGTCCGGCTGAACCGCCGCTGATCCTGCCGCGCGACGCGCCAAGGCGCAGGCTGGGGTCGGTCGAAGGGCGGATCGCCCTTCTCCACGCCCTCGCCCATATCGAACTTAACGCCGTCGATCTTGCCTTCGACATTGCGTTGCGCTTCGCGGACGAGGCAGCAGCCGCGGGGCTGGACGCCCAAGCCTTTGTAGCCGAGTGGTTTAAGGTCGGATGTGAAGAGGCCGCCCATTTCCTTATGCTGGACAATCGGTTACGGGCGCTTGACGCCCGCTATGGAGCGCTCCCAGCCCATGATGGCCTTTGGGAAGCGGCGGAGGCGACGGCCGACAGCCTTCTTGCCCGGCTCGCGATCGCGCCGATGGTTCTCGAAGCACGCGGGCTTGATGTGACGCCAGGCATGGCGGATCGGCTCGCCGCCGCAGGAGACTTCGAAAGCGCGCGCGCCCTTGAGACCATTTATGCCGATGAAATCGGCCACGTCGCAGTCGGGGTGCGCTGGTTTGAAGCGCTTTGCGCCGTCCGGGGGCTGGACCCCCGGGAAACCTTCGCCGGTCTTGTCGAAAGTCGCTTCCGCGGTCGCCCGAAACCTCCCTTTAATGCGCCCGGCCGCCGGACCGCCGGAATGGGCCCCGACTACTATGCGCGCTGGAACGATCCTTGCGCCGCGCCCGCTGATCGCCGATAGACCTGTTAAAAATTCGTGGTTACTTCATCACAAAGCTGTTGCGAAATGCGGGCGGATCGGGTGCAATATATTAAGGGTGGGCGCCGTAAGAACGCGGTAGCGTGGTTCAGGGGCAGCGTTGAATGAGCCGCAAGAAGTCCGGTCAGGCCAAGCGCGTTATTAACCGCTGGTTCAAGGAACGGCAGATCTATCACCGCAGCGACGGTGTCGTACATTTTATTTCGATGTCGACACGGACCCAGATCGCGCTGGCGTCCGTCATCGGCGCTGCATTGCTCTGGGTCGCTTACGCGTCGGTCAACGTCGTCTTCAAGGAACAAATCATCGTCGCGAAGGAGCGCGACCGGCGCGTCATCGAGACGGTTTTCAACAAGCGCCTCGCCCAATCGCAGCGCGCCTATGACGACGTCAGCTCGCTAAACGTCATCATGCAGCGCGAGTTCGACGCGACGATGGCGGAGATTTCTTCGCGCCATCAGACGCTTAAGGCGATGGTCGAGCGAAAGGTTTCGGTCGCCAACGATCTCCAGGCGCTGTCGAAAAGCCTTTCCGAAGCCGGCTCGCCGAACGGCCAGAAACCGGCGAACGGCAATCGCATCATGATCGATGTCGCACCGGCCGAGCCGACGCCGCGCCAGTCGCGCGTTTCGATGCTGCGCCGGCAAGCCGCGCGCGAGGCGAGCCTGCAAGGCGCGCAAATTCCACTGAATAGCCCGGCCGCGCCCGCGCTTCAGCAGATGCGCGCGGCGTCGAGCGAACTCTATGTCGAACAGGTGCTGCTTCTCGCCTCACTTGAAGAGCGCGCGTCGAAAAAGATTGATGAGTTGAAACTCATATTGGCGAGCACCGGCGTCGGCGCCGAGCAACTGACCACCGCGCCGAAAATTTCAAATCTCGTGCTTGCGCAGGGCGGGCCCTTCGTCGATCCTTCGAACGTTTCCGATATCAACTCGGCGTTCTTCCGCCACGCGAACCGCGCCGCGCTCGTCGTCGATCAGCTGCGCGAGGTTCAAAACGCCGTGAACTCGGTTCCCCTCTCCTCGCCCGTGCTCGTCAGCCGGAAGTTTACAAGCGGGTTCGGCGTCCGCCGCGACCCGATCACCGGCAGCGCCGCCAGCCATCAGGGCATCGACTTTTCCGCCGCCTGGGCGGCCCCGATCGCGTCGACGGCGAGCGGCATTGTCAAATTCGCGGGCGTGCGCGCGGGCTATGGCCGCTGCGTCGAGGTTGATCACGGCAACGGGTTCATGACGCGTTACGCTCATCTTAACCGAATTGTCGTACGACAAGGCCAGAAAGTGAAGCTCAACCAGAAGGTGGGAGAGCTTGGCAGCAGCGGCCGCAGCACGGGGCCGCACATTCATTACGAAGTGATGTTCCGCGGCCAGCCGCGCAACCCGCTTCGTTTCATTGAGGCGGGCCGGTATGTTTTCGAAAGCTAAGACCAAGGACGGCGCCGACGACCGCGCTTCGCGGAATCTCGCGGTCGAGGCGAGCACGCACAAGGAGCCGGCGCCCCCGCCGGCCAAGCAGCGCACCGGCGTCGTTCGCGCCTCCGGCGTTCCGACCATCATTTCCGCCGACATGGCGATCCGCGGCAACGTCAATTCGGGCGGCGAAGTGCAGCTTGACGGGACGCTCGACGGCGACATCAAGGCGGCGATGCTGATCGTCGGCGAGAAAGCCGCCGTCAAAGGCGAAATCATTTGCGAGAGCGTGACAGTCCGCGGCCGCGTTGAAGGCGGCATCCGCGCCAAGCAAGTCGCCCTCGCCGCCACGGCCCACATCGTCGG
>DNZB01000206.1:10273-10525 GCA_003506635.1 Parvularcula sp. | reverse complement strand
AATTGCCGCCACTCCGACGATCCCCTTTCGGAGGCCGCAGGCAGCGACTTCCGCAAGACAAGGCCGACAAGCGGCCCGACGCCCCGCCCGATCGCCGCGGCGGTCGCGCCCGCCGCGCCGGACGAGCGCGCCGCCGCGCTCGAAGCGCCGTCTTTCCTCAACCCGGCCCGCTCGCCGCTCCGCTAAGGCGAATCCCGTCGGGTGGGTTCCGCTTCGCCCCGGCATCTTGCTGAAGGGGCGAGGGCGCGGGTG
>DNZB01000206.1:0-9910 GCA_003506635.1 Parvularcula sp. | reverse complement strand
TCGGTTCCAGCGACTTCCCCTTCATGAGCGGCAGAGCCTGAATTTCCGTTTCGTCGCAAGGCCTCGCGGTTCTTCTTCGTCGCGAATGTCCCAAAAGACCGCACCCGAAAGCCGCCGCGGCTGCGATCCTGATTGAGAATTAATCCCCCTGCCGCGTGACTTCACCGCGCGGCGTTAAGCTTTCATTTTCCCTGTTGGGGCACGGTCATTTCGCAGTCGCCGGAAGCGGACGGCGCGCGTTTCGGAGCGTTCCCGTTGTTCATCTTCGTTCGAAAAGTCCTGCCGTTCGCCGCCGCGAGCCTCAGCGCCGCGCATGCGCAATCGCGCAGCGCCGATCCGCAAGGCTCCGGACCCATTCTCGCCGCCGTCGAGTGGCTGCAAGGAACGCTTCTTGGCAATGTCGCGACCGCGGTCGCCGTGATCGCCGTCGCGCTCGTCGGGTTCATGATGCTCACGGGGCGGATGAACTGGCGCTACGGCGTCACCGTCATCGTCGGCTGCTTCATTCTTTTCGGCGCGGCGTCGATCGTCTCCGGCATCCAGTCGGCGGCCGGCGCGGCGGGGTGAGCCTGCCATGGCGGAGCTTTCACGCACGCCGGTCTTTCGCGCGCTGACCCAGCCGCAAACCTTCGCCGGCGTTTCCTATAGTTATTTCGTGATCAATCTCGTCGTCTCGACGGAGATCTTTCTCGTCACGCGCTCGTTCCTCTCGCTGCTGGCGCCGGTCGCGCTGCACGCGGTCGGTTATCTCGCCTCGCTGCGCGAGCCGCGCATCTTCGATCTCTGGCTGAAACGCGTCAGCAAATGCCCGCGCGCCGCCAATTACGCCTTATGGCGCTGCAACAGTTACGCTCCTTAAAATCCGGATGAGGGGCATGGCGCAAAAAAGAATCGGCAGTCTGGCGAAGAAGGAAGGCCGCGTCGGCGACCGACTGCCCTATCTCGCGCACGCCGATGACGTCACGCTCGCGCTGAAGGACGGCATGCTGATGCAGGTCATCCTGCTTGACGGCTTCCCGTTTGAAACCGCGGACACGGACGAGTTGAATTACCGGCAAGCGGTGCGCGACACGATGCTGCGCAGCGTCGGCAACGCCCGCATCGCGCTCTACCACCACATCGTGCGCCGGCGCACTGCGGTCGATTTGAATTCGTCTTTCGAGGACCCGTTCGCGCGCTGGCTGGATCAGCGCTGGCGCCGGCGCGTCAGCGAAAAGCGTCTCTACGTCAACGATCTCTTCCTGACGCTTCTTTTCAAGCCGTCGATCGGCAAGGTCGGCGTCCTCGACCGCCTTGGCGACCATGCGCGGAAGATCGGGCGCGACGCCCATCTTTCCCGCGAGCGCGATATTCGCGTTCTTGACGGCGTGCGCGAGAGCTTGCTCGCCTCGCTGAAGCCTTATGGCCCGCGCACGCTCGGACGCTATGACGGTCCCGGCGGGCGCTGCTCCGAGCCGTTGGAGTTTCTGTCGCTTCTTTTGAACGGCGAGCTTAATCCTGTCGTTGAGCCGCAGGGACCTGCTGCGCATCACCTCCCCTACAAGCGCCTTTCCTTCGGCGTCGAGGCGATGGAGATGAAAGGCGCCGGCATGCCGGAATTCGGCGCCATTCTGTCGTTGAAAGAATATCCCGCGACAGCGACGCCCGGCATGCTCGACGGCCTCTTGCGGCTGCCGATCGACATGGTGGTGACGGAAAGCTTCGCCTTCGTCGACCGGCAGATTGCGCAGGAGCGCATCGATCTGTCGCTGCGCCGCCTTCGCGCGGCGGATGACGACACCATCTCTCTGAAGCGCGGCCTGATGGCCGCGAAGGACGATGCGGCGAGCGGCGCGGCCGCGTTCGGCGAACATCACATGAGCGTCCTTGTGCGCGCGGAAACGATCGCCGCGCTCGACAACGCCGCGGCGAGCGTGCAAGCGGCCGTCGCTGACATCGGCGCCATCGCGGTGCGCGAGCAGCTCAATCTCGAACCCGCCTTCTGGGCGCAATTTCCGGGCAACACCGACTATATCGCGCGCCGGGCGCTCATCTCTTCCGGCGCTGCTGCGGGCCTTTGTTCCCTGCACGGCTTTCCGATCGGTTCGGCGGAGGGCAATCACTGGGGACAGGCGATCACGGTGTTCGAAACGACGTCGGCGACGCCTTATTTCTTCAATTTCCACCAGGGCGATCTCGGCAATTTTCTCGTCATCGGACCTTCCGGGTCGGGCAAGACCGTCGTTCTCAACTTCCTGACCGCGCAGGCGCAAAAGCTCGCCCCGCGCACCATTTTTTTCGACAAGGATCGCGGCGCGGAAATTTTCCTGCGCGCGATCGGCGGCGTCTACGAAGTTTTGCGGCACGGAAGTCCGACCGGCTTTAATCCGCTGCAACTCGCCGACAGCGGCGGCACGCGCGCGTTCCTGCGCGCGCTGATCGCGCAATTGGCGCGCGGGAATGCCGGGCCCTTGTCCGCGGACGAACTCGCCGTCATCGCCGAAGCGGTCGACGCCAATTTCGATCAGCCGGCGGAGCTGCGTCGCCTGCGCTATTTTCGCGAGCTTCTCGGCGGAGTGCGGCGCCCCGAAGCCGGCGATCTTGCGCAGCGGATGGCGCGATGGTGCGCGGGCGGCGAGTTCGCGTGGATGTTCGACAACGCCGCCGACCGTCTTTCCGCCGATGCGCGCGTGCTCGGCTTCGACATGACCGAGCTTCTTGACGCGCCGGACCTTCGTACGCCCGCGATGATGTATCTCTTCCGCCGCATCGAAGAGCGTCTCGACGGATCGCCGACCCTCATCGTCATCGATGAGGGATGGAAGGCGCTCGACGATGAAATCTTCGGCGCGCGTCTCAAGGACTGGCTGAAAACCATCCGCAAGCGTAACGGCGTCGTCGGCTTCTGCACGCAGTCGGCGCGCGACGCCCTCGACAGCCGCATCGCCAGCGCCATTCGCGAACAGACCGCCGCGCAGATCTTCATGCCGAACCCGCGCGCTAGCGAGGAAGACTACGGCGCGGGCTTCGGCCTCACCGCGCATGAGCTCGACATCGTGCGGTCCCTGCCGGAGGAATCGCGCTGCTTTCTGATCAAGGCGGGAACGGACAGCGTCGTCGCACGGCTTGATCTTTCGGGCGAGCCGGAAATGCTGCGCGTCCTGTCCGGGCGTGAGCAGACCGTGCGCGCGCTTGACCAATTGCGGGCAAGGGTCGGCGACGCGCCGTCGAAATGGCTTCCGATCCTGCTGGGACAGGAGCGCGCGCCGAAAGCCGCAGCGACGGCCCCGCCCAAGACAGCAAGGAGCGCGCGATGACCCTCGCCTGCCCTTCGCTTGACGACCTTTCCGACATCGGCGCGCTGATGGTCAGCGTCGATTGTCAGTCGGCGGCCTATGTCGCGAGCGCCTATGAAGGACTTTTTGGAACCGGCGGCGGCCTTGCGCAAGTTCTCGCCGGCGCGCTCACCATTTATGTCGCATTTTACGGCTATCGCCTCATCATTGGCGCGGGATCGGCGACCGCGCCTGACCTTGTGCGCCGCCTTGCGGTCATTGGCGCCATACTCGCTTTGTCATCGAACTGGCCTGCCTACCAGACCCTGTTCGTCGACACGGTCACCGGCGGCGCGGAAGAGCTCGCCGGGATGATGTCGGCTGCGACCACGGGCCGCCCTGCGTCGTCAGCCTCGATCGCGGGCGAGATCGACGTCGCCGTCAGCGAAATGACGCGCCTTGCGACGGAATGGAGCCGCAAGCCGCCGATCGACGCGCGAGACCCGTCGGAAGTCGCGGTTCAGCCCCCGCTCGCCCCCGCCGGCGTCAGCGCGGTCAACATGCTTTGGCTGAGTGCGATTCTCCTCGGCGTCAGTTCCGCGGGCGTCATCGTCATCACCAAGATCACGCTCGCGTTCCTGCTTGCGATCGGGCCCTTGTTCCTGATGCTGGCGCTGTTTCCGGCTGCGCGCGGGCTCTTTGAAGGGTGGCTGCGCACCATCGCCGCCGGCGCCTTCGTGCTTGTCTTTACGATCCTTGCAACCGGCGGCGCGCTCTCTGTCGTCGCGCCGATCATCGGCGCCATCGCGCGCGATCAGGCGCAAGGGATTAACGACGCCGGCGCGGTTTTCACGCTGCTGATCGCCTGCATCGTCTTTGCGATGCTGGTGCGGCAGGTTTTAACGACGACCGCGCGCCTCACCGCCGCCTGGCGCCTGCCTTTCGCCTCGACGCGCGAACACGCGACCTCACGCGCGCAAGACGACGCCGCTGCGCGCCCCGGTGCGACCTTCGCCAATGCGCGTGTCACAGAGCTTGTCGCTTCTGTCTCGCGCGAAGCCTCGCAATCAACGAAGCCAAGAACACTTGGCGCCGCCGCCGCTGCGGCGACGACCCCCTTTGAAGCCGGCGCCGACAACTCGGCGACCCGGCGCGCCGCACGCGCCTATCGCGGCTTCGGCGCTTCGCGCGTGCGCGCCGCGGGAGGTTATCGATGATCCGGCTTTTCGTTCTCGCCGCGCTTGCGACGACGCTTGCTTCACCCGCGAGCGCCGACCCGCGCATTCGCGAAGTCGTTGCGAACCCTGACCGCGTCATCCGTCTCACCGGTCATTACGGCTATCAGATCGCGATCGAATTTCCGGAACCAGAGCGCATCGAAAGCGTCGCCGTCGGCGACAGCCTCACCTGGCAGGTGACGCCCAACAAGCGCGGCAATGTGCTTGTCGTCAAACCGGTCGATGAGGGCGACCCGACCAACATGACGGTCATCACCTCGGGCCAGTTCTACACGTTTGAGCTGACCGCGAAGGCGCGCGGGCCCGAGACGCCGGCGTCGGAGATCACCTACCTCCTTCGCATCAGGCAGGCGCCGGCGGAAACGGCGCCCTCCGCCGCCGATTTGCGCGAAACCTCGCTCGAACCGGCGGCCGTCGAGCGCAACGAGGACTACACCTACAAGGGCTCCAAGCAGAATCTTCCTTCGCGCGTTTATGACGACGGCGTCTCGACCGTCTTCGAATGGCCGAAGGGCGTCGAGACGCCTGCGATCTTCTATCGCCGCGGCGACGGGGCTGAATCAATCGTCAACTATTCAAACCGCGACGGCGCGATCGTCGTCCATCAGGTTGCGGCGGAGTTCGTTCTGCGCAACGGGCGCGAAGTCACTTATATCTACAATGAAGCCTTCACCGACATCGACCGCGGGCCCGACGCGCCGCAGCCGCGCCGCAAGAAGAAGGGGGGGCCGTTCGGCCTTTTTGGCGAATGAAGGGCAAGGGAAAAGCCGATCCGCGCCGCGACCTGCCGGAGAGCGCGCTTGCCGACGCGAACACGCTTTCTATGCCGAAGGTCGCCGTCTCCGGCGGCGACGGCGGCATGGCGATCGGCGCGGCGATCGCCGTCGGCCTCGGCGTTCTTGCCTTCAACCAGATGTCGATCGCGCGGCTTGCCCGCGCTGAAGAAGCCCCGCAGCCGATCGTCATCGAGGCGGCGGCGCCGCAGATAATCGCCGCGCCAAAGCCCCTGGCGCCGGCGCGCCCCTATGAAACGCCCGTCGCGCCGCGCTTTGACGATGACGCCCGCAGCGTCCGGCCTGAGCGCCTGCGCGCGCCGACGCTCGTTGTCGACACGGGTCCGTCCGCCGCCGAGCTTGAAGAGGCGCGCGCGGCGGGATCGCGCGAGGGCCTCACCGCCAGCGAGGCTTTCGCGGCGCGTATCGGCGACGCTGAGAACGCGCCGGCGACCGCCGCGCATATCGGCGATCTCTCCTCAACCGTCATCGAAGGGACGCTGATCGCCGGCGTTCTTGAGACCGCGATCAATTCCGATCTCCCGGGCTTCACCCGCGCCGTCGTCAGCGATGATGTCCGGAGCTTTGACGGCACGGAAGTTCTCGTGCCGCGCGGCAGCCGGTTGATCGGGCAATATCGCTCCGGCCTCGCCATCGGCGAGTCGCGCGCCTTTGTCGTGTGGACGCGGCTCATCTTGCCGAACGGCGTCGCCATCAAGCTTTCATCGCCCGTTACGGACGGGCTCGGCCGCGCCGGGCTCGGCGGCAAGGTCGATCGGCATTTCCTTGAGCGCTTCGGTTCCGCGATCCTGCTTTCGATCATCGGCGCCGGCGCAGAAATTCTTGCGTCGGAAAGCGGCGACAGCGCCGTCGTCATCACCTCCTCGGCGCAAGCTTACGGCGTTGCGCAAACGGCGTTGCAGGCGAGCGTCAACATCCCGCCTACGATCAAGATCGCGCAAGGCTCGCCGATCCGCATTTTCGTCGCCCGCGATCTAATCTTTCCGCTTTACGAGGAATCGGGCGGAACGCCGGTTGCGGTCGAGCCATGACAAGCCTCGCCCCCGACCTTGCAGCGACGGAGTCGCACGACGTCTATCTTGCTGCGTTTTTGAAGCCGCTTGAAAATTGGCTGCGACATGAGCGCGTTGCGGAGATTTTCATCAACCGCCCGGGCGAGTTCTGGGTCGAGGCGACCGGCGGCGCGATGAGCCGCGTCGCGGCGCCGGAAATCACCGACGCGCATGTCCAGCGCCTCGCCGCGCAGATCGCGCGCGTCAACGCGCAAGCGATCAATCGCGAGCAGCCGGTGCTCGCCGCGTCGCTGCCAGGCGGCGAGCGGGTGCAAATTGTCGGACCGCCGGCGACGCGCAGGCATTGGGCGATGGCGATCCGGCGTTCCGCGGCGGCGCGGCTCGCCCTTGAGGACTTCGCCGGCGGCGACGCATTCGGCGGCGTTATTCTCTCAAACGAACGCACGTTGAGCGCGATCGACACGAAACTTCTGTCGCTTCTCGAAGCGCGGCGCATTCCGGAGTTTCTCGCGCTTTCCGTCAGGGCGAAGAAGTCGATCCTGATTTCCGGTGGAACTTCGACCGGCAAGACAAGCCTCCTTAACGCGCTGATCGCGACGATCCCGCCAGCGGAGCGGCTGATCACGGTCGAGGACACGCCGGAGATTTCGCTTGATCACGCGAACGCGGTCGGGCTTATCGCCGTCAAGGGCAATCTCGGCGAATCGCGCATCGGGATTGACGATCTTCTCAACGCCTCGCTCCGTCTCCGGCCTGACCGCATCATCCTCGGCGAGCTTCGCGGCGCGGAGGCGGCGACCTTCCTGCGCGCGATCAACACCGGCCATCCAGGATCGATCACCACAATTCACGCAGACAGCCCGCATGGCGCCTTCGAGCAGATTGCGCTGATGGCGCTGCAGGCCGGCTTGCCGCTCGCCCGGCGCGAAACGATCGATTATGTCCGATCCATCATCGATATTGCGGTCCACGTCACGCGCGACGGAGGTCGCCGGCGAATCGCCGAGATCATGTTCGACCCGGCGGCGCGAATGTCGGGTGTTTAGATAAAAAGCAAGACGCATTGCGCCTTACGCCGATGTCATTGAAATCAGCCCGGATTGCTGAAGAAGCGCGCTATTCCGTCAAGCCTCCGTTTACGCGGCGCCGTGCACCCTTTGCGGGCAGGTCAGTCTTCTAACGGGTGCAGCGATGTTCGGGTTTGCCCGGCTGAACCTCAGCCGCAGGGCTGGGCCTATCGGATCCCTGATGACGAGGGCGAGGCGCGCCGCACTCGCCGCCGGCGCGCTGGCGCTCGCCGCCTGCGCGGGCGAGGACGCGCCATCCGCCGTCGCGCCCGCCGGCGCGCCGCCGGCGCCCTCCGTCGCCGACACGCCGTCCGCCGCCGACGCCTCCCGCTTTCTCATGCAAGCGACGTTCGGGCCGACGCAAAGCGACATCGATGAGCTAGTCAGCATCGGCTATTCGGCGTGGATGCGCCGGCAATTCAACGCTTCGTCGGAGTCCAACGTCAGCGAAATCCGCCGGATACAGGCCGACTACGCCGCGCGCGGCGATACCGTCGAAGCCGAAGCGCTCGCCGATATCGCCTGGCGCGACATGATCGACGGCGAAGATCAGTTGCGGCAGCGCATGGTCTTCGCGCTCTCGCAAATCTTCGTCGTCTCCTATGAGAATTCCGATGTCGCCGAGACGCTCGCTTCCGCCGCCTTTTACATGGACGTCCTCGAAAAGAACGCTTTCGGCAATCATCGCGACCTGATCGAGGATGTGACTTACAGCCCGTCGATGGCGCAGTTCCTCACCTACCTCAACAATCGAAAGGAAGATCCGAGCGAGAATCGCGTGCCGGATGAGAACTACGCGCGCGAGATCATGCAGCTGTTCACGATCGGCCTTGTCGAACTCAATCCGGACGGAAGCCCGCGCCTCGACGGGTCGGGAAACACGATCGAAACCTATGACAACACCGACATCACCGGCCTCGCCAAGGTCTTCACCGGGCTCAGCTGGGCGGACGGCGATTTCGGCGGACGCTTCGCCGACCGCACCGTGCCTGTCGCCTTCTATTCGCCGCTCGCGATTTTCGAGGAAGAGCATTCCACTTCGGAGAAAGCGTTCCTGAACGTCACGATTCCGGCGAACACGCCGGCGGCGCAGTCGATCGACATCGCGCTCGATGCGCTCTTCAATCATCCGAACGCCGCGCCCTTCTTCGCGCGTCAGATGATCCAGCGTTTCGTCACCAGCAACCCGTCGCCGCAATATGTCCGAAACGTCGCAGCGGCCTATGAGACGGGCTTTTATCAGCTGCCCGACGGCCAGGCCGTCGGCTCTCTCCAGCGCGGCGACATGCGTGCGGTCATCGCCGCTGTCCTTCTCGACGACGAAGCGCGCCTGCCGGCGAGCCGGACTGACCCCAATTTCGGCAAGGTGCGCGAGCCTGTTATCCGCTTCACGCACTGGGCCCGCGTCGCTGATCTCAATTCCGCGTCTGTCCTTGGCGAGGGCAACCTCGACGGGCAACGCGCGCTGGAAGAGACCGCGCCTCCGACAAGCCTTGGACAGCAGGCCTATCGTTCGCCGTCGGTCTTCAACTTCTACCGCCCCGGTTATGTCGCGCCCGGACTTGAGACGGGCGATCTCGGCCTCGTCGCGCCGGAATTGCAGATCGTGACGACGGCGAGCGTCACCTCCTACGCGAATTTCATGATGGACCGCATCGAGGAGGCGGACGCCCTCCAGACCTATCGACCAGGCTACAGCCGCGAGCTGTCGCTCGCCGACAATCCGCCGGCGCTCGTCGACCGCCTCAATCTCGTGATGACGGCCGGCGCGATGGAGCCGACGACGCGCGATGCGATCATCGCGGCCGTAAACGGCGTCCCGCTGCGCGCCGGATCAGAGCCGCAGGACCGGCGCCGCCGCGTCAATGCGGCGATGCTGATGACGGTCCTTTCGCCCGAATATTACACCCAACGCTGAGGAGCGCGAACGATGGCCGCCGTCACGAGACGTGAAATCCTCCGCACCGCCAGCCTGCTCGGCGCCTACGGCGCGGCGCCTTTTGCGATGAATTTGTTGCCGTTCAACGCGCTCGCCGCGTCGACGACAGGCTACAAGGCGCTCGTCTGCGTCTTCCTGTTCGGCGGTATGGACTGCCACGATACGGTGCTGCCGTTCGACGATACGTCCTATAATCAGTATACGGCGCTGCGGCGCACGCTGATAAACGAATATAACGGGCTGCAAGGCGGCTCTTCGCGGACGCAGGCGCGCCTTCTGGCGCTCACTCCCTCCAACGCCGCGAATTTCGGCGGACGCCAGTTCGCGCTCGGCGAGGCGCTGGCCCCGCTTCACCAGCTGTTCGCTTCCGGGCAGGCCGCGATCGTCGGCAATGTCGGCCCCCTCATCGAGCCGCTGAACCGCACACAGTGGCGCAATGGCGGCGCCCGCGCGCCGGATCGGCTGTTCTCGCATAACGACCAGCAGTCGACCTGGATGGCGGCGGCGCCGGAAGGGGCGCGATTCGGCTGGGGCGGGCGTCTTGCTGACATGGCGATCGCCTCGCGCGCCAACACCAACGCGTCCTTTACGGCGGTTTCCGTGTC
>DNZB01000350.1 GCA_003506635.1 Parvularcula sp. | reverse complement strand
AAAAAACCCTCGCGAGCACTTGTCGGCAAGGGTGCGGTTTCGACCGGCTTAGCGGGTTTCCGGCTCGGCTGCTTCCTTGGGCTTTTGCTTGAGCTCCTGAAACTTGCCGAGGGTGCAGGACCCCGCAAAAAAGCCGCTCTGGTTGTCAACGACATTGAAAATGTCGCCCTTGCAGGCCTGCGCCGAAAAGAGGCGTGCCTCGATCCGATAAAATGACGACTGCGCCCGCTCGCAGCTGCCTTGCGTCTCGTTCAGGTAATAACGCGCACCCACCTTGAAGAGCAGCCGGTTTTCACCGATCGCATCAACGCCGGTCGAACGCATCCTGACACAGCTGACAGTCTGTCCCGTTTCGACAAATCCATCGAGCGCGTCAGGCGCCTCGACCGCCGGATCGCTCGCCAAGGCAGAACTCGCCGCCAACAAAAACGCGCCAAAAACGCCAAGTCTACCGATCATAACCGGTTCCTCTCGTCAGACGCCCTGCCCGACCTCAATCTAGGGTGAAGCCCCGCTGCGGCCAAGAGCCTGCCTCACCAGCGCAGCGACATGCACGACAGGCCGGCGTCGATTTTCGCAATCTCGGCGGTTGAAAGCGGAATGACCCTCGCCCGGACGTCCGAAAGGCGCTCGGCGGTTCGCGGGCATCCGGCCGTGATCAAAAGATCGCCGTTGACCCGCAGCGCGTTGGCCGCCCTCTCCTCGCCCAGCGCCGTTTCGATGAGGCGAAAGCCCTTGAAAAAGCCCGATTTTGCGAGGCGGGGCGTCGCCAGGACCGTCTCATGATCGATGAGCGCGCAATCCGTCTTGAAGTGAAGAACGCCCGGCGGCGTCGCTACGGCTTCGGCGCGCCGGCCGAACTTTTCGAGCAGGCGCGCCAGGCGCTCAGCGCCCGCTTCATTGGTGCGCGCCGAAACGCCGATCAGAATGCGGTCGCCTAGATTGAGAACGTCGCCGCCATCGGCAAAGCCGACATCGAGCGCTTGCGTCTCGTCGAACCGCGCCGTCAGCTCCTTCGCCAACGCCGCCGCCTCGCCGTAGCGCGAGGGTGCGCCGGGGCGGAGCAAGATCGCGCCTTCCGGAAAGACAAGCGCCGGGTCTTCGATGAAGACCGCATCCGGGAATTCTTCAAGCGGCGGCAGGATGTCGACCGTAATATCCGCTTCCGCGAGGGCGGCGATATAGGCCCGGTGCTCACGCGCGACGCCGTCGTAAGAAGGCCCTTCGCCGCCATGCGCGCGAAGGCCGCTGGTGACGGATTTCGACGGCGCGCGCACAAGCGCGCGCTTAAAGGAGAACGGCGCGTACAACGTCAATCCTGCGGTCGGGCGATGGGCGCGGGCGCGCTGTGATCGCCGGGCGCGCCGAAGGTGTTGGTGGAGTTGTCCATTATGACGATATGCACCTCCACGAAGCGCGGAAAAAACGCGAGCCCGATGAGCGCGAAAAACCCCGCGGCGATCAACAGCGACGATAGCCATTTCGGCATGGCGGCGCCCCCTTTGCTCTTCGGCTCCAGATTAGACCGGCGGCGGCGGGAAGTCGAAGGCCAGGCTCATCCGGCGAAGGTCATCACGCGTATCAAGGCGCATGAGCGCAAGAGAAACCGCCCGCGGCGCCGGCCAGATCCTGCTCGATCTTGGGCCGATCATCGTCTTTGTCGGGGCGTTCAACATTTTCAATAGGCGCGATCCCGACAACGCAATTTATGTCGCGACGGCGATCTTCATGGCGGCGACGGCGCTGGCGGCCGGCGTTGCCTGGTTGCGCACACGCGCGGTCCCGCCGGTCCTCATCGTGACGCTGGCGCTCGTGCTCGCGTTTGGCGGGCTGACGCTGGCGCTCCATGATGAAACGCTCATCAAGATGAAGCCGACCTTCGTTTACCTTTTCTATTCGGCGGCGATTTTCGGCGCGATGGCGTTCGGGCTGAATGTCTGGAAACTGCTTTTCAGCCACGCCTTCACCCTGCCCGATCGCGTCTGGAAGATCCTGGCGATCCGATGGGGCCTTTTCTTCATTTTCATGGGCGGCCTGAATGAAGCAATCCGTTTGACGCAGACCACCGAAGTCTGGGTCAATTCCCGGCTCGTCATCGGCTTCCCGCTTGTTGGGCTGTTCATGCTGCTCAACCTGCCGCTGACATTGAAGAACGCCGGAAGAACGGACGAGCGCCGTCTTGACCGAGAGTGACTCGCAGCCGTCGGTACGGGTCTTACGCAAAATCACATGACCTGACGGAACCTGCGCAAATCACTGATTCTGGAATCCGGCAATCCGCACAAGCGTCGCGCCAGGAGGCGCCTGATCTTATTTCGCAACTGAGAAAGGCTTTGCGCGCGCGGCATCCTTTGACTTCGCAATGACCATCGTCCAGCCGCCCGAAAGGTCCGGCCTGAATCGAACGGCATCGCCGGGCGCCGGCAGGACATCGCCGCGGTCGCCGAGGTTCCACACATCGCCAGAACTCAGCACCACCAGGTGTTCGCCGTCGCCGCCCTTCCATGCCCGATAGACAACGCCATTGAACCGCGCGCCTCGTGAAAACGCGCGCGTCGCCGCGAACTCCGGCATGAATTTGAAATCGCCCTCGGCCGCGCTCGGCGACGCGGGCGCTGACGCCAGCCCGGCGCCCGCCGGCGTCTTGACCGATGCAAGGCATGCGGTCGCCTGAGATTCGCCGAGCCTGGCGCAAAAATCCGCCGCGTCCTGTTCGGAAAGGCAGGCGCTCATGGGCAGGGGAGCAGCGCCGGCTACGGTCGAATAAACGCCGAGGGACGCAGCGCTCAGAATTGACAGCTTCATTCTCCGACTAACCATAAGTCACCTCCTGGTGCTTGACGACCCGCAGCGCGCAGCGTGCGCAAGGGCGCCGTGTCCGATGCTGATCGCCCTTCAACCCAAGGACAATCGCAGTCGGCGCTTATAGACTTGGCCCCAGACTTTACCTAGCGGACCACCATTACGCCACACCCAATGATGCAGCAAGGACACAGGCTGGGGAGTTTCATCTGCTAACCACAAAAGCGCTTTGACCTTGGCATTCGCTTTCAATAGCCTCGGATTTTGACGGCTCCATAAGCAAAAATAAGCAGCCATCACGATTTGGGGGCCACTCTCTTCGGTGAATGTCTTTTGGCAGCGAACTCAAAATAAAGGGCTCAAACTATGACACTTTCGGCAATTAAATCGCGACGCGGTGGCGGGCGGGCGTTTCGGGCGGCGCTAGTTTCTGGCGCTGCGTCGCTTCCGCTTTGCGTCTCGGCGGCGTTCGCGCAGCAAGGCGCGCCCGCCGATGAAATTGTTGTCACTGGCTCGCGCATTTCACGCGGCGCGCTCGACGCTCCGCAACCGCTTCAACAATTCTCTGGCGAAGACGTCATCAATTCGGGCGAAGCAAACCTCATCGATTTTCTCGCCGACATTCCCGCGCTGCAGGGGTCGGTGGTTCCTGAGGACACAACCGGCGCCGGCCTTGGCGACGGCGGCCTCAGCCTTTTGAACCTGCGCAATCTCGGCGTCGACCGGACCCTGGTGCTGGTCAATGGCCGCCGCCATGTCGGCGCCTCGCCGGGGACGGCTGCCGTCGACGTCGATTCAATCCCGCGGCTGCTGATCAAGAATGTCGACGTCGTCACCGGCGCGTCGTCGGCCGTTTACGGTTCGGACGCTGTGTCGGGGGTCGTCAACTTTGTTCTTGACGAGGAATTTGATGGCGTTGAACTCGATGTCGCCGGCGCTTCAATCAACCAGGGGCTTGAGGATTTTAACTACCGGTTTTCGGGCCTCATCGGCAAAAATTTGCTGGATGACCGCCTGAATGTCTATCTCAGCGCTGAATATGAAGAGGGCGATGAGGTCCTTGAACGAGATCTGTCGCCGTTCTTGAACGACGCGCTTCTTTTCAACGTCGATGTCGATCCGGCCGGCAATCCGGTTGACGGCGTAACAGACAACATCCTTCTCGCCGGCAACCTGACCAGCATTTCACGTCCGACCGGCGGTATCCTGACGCTGGCGCATGACATCCGCCAGAACGGCATTACCGACGGAATCAATATTCCGTTCGTTTCCTGCGCGCCGGCGAGCCTTACCTCCGGCAACTGCTTTATTATCGATCCTGGATTCTCGTTCCAGTTCGCACCTGGCGGAGCGTCGGTGCTCCCGAATTTCGGCACGTTCCGCGACCCCACGGGCACGTTGCGGACGATCGTCCAGAACGGCAGCGGCGACGTTTTGTCGTCATTCCGCGACTCGCGGCTGCCGGAAAACGACGCACTTCGATTCCAGGCTGGGGCTTCTTTCAAGCTTACGCCGAACATCAAAGCGTTTGTCGAAGGCAAATATGTTCGCGAAAACGTCCTCGACAGCTTCCAACCAGCGTTTTTCGACGTCCAGCTCCTCCCGATTGCGGCTGGCGCGCCGGCGCCAGGGCTGACCGCGCTGACCGCATTCGCGATCGGCAACGTCAATCCGTTCCTGCCCGCCAATGTCCAGGCCGCGATCCTCGGAAACACCCGCACCACCTTCGCCAGCACGGCCGTGAACGCCGCGCCGACGGGTACGGTCGCTGACCCGCGGGCGCAAATCCGGGTCTTCACGACCGACTTCGGCGGGCGCCCGCAGGATCTGCAGCGCGAAACATTGCGGTTCGTCGGCGGCTTCAAGGGTGACGCAGAAAAGGCCCTGTTTTTCAATAATTTCAATTGGGAAATCGGGTACACCTATGGCGAGGTCAAGGACCGCAACGACGAGATCGGCACGATCGACGTTGAGCGGCTCCAGAATGCGGTCGACGCGGTCACTGACACCGCCGGCCTTGTGAACGGCGTCGCCGGCCAGACGGTCTGCCGTGTGCAGCTTCTTGCAGCGCAAGGGGTCGCCGGTTTCGATCCGACCGATCCGAACATCGCCGGATGTATTCCGGGCAGCCTGTTCGGACAGGGCGGCCTGACGCCGACCATCCCATACGTCCTCACCAGCATCGGTCGCACCAACGAAAATCGCCAGCATGACGTGCTGGCCTTTGCTTCAGGCGAACTCTTCGACCTTTGGGGCGCCGGCCCGATCGGCGTCGCCTTTGGCGGCGAATATCGTCGTGAATCGGCGCAAGGCACGGTCGAATTCCAGGACACCGATCCGCGCGTCTTGTTCGCCAACACGGGCTCCGATTTCGCAAAGCGTGACTTCGACGTCACGGAAGGTTTCTTCGAAGCGGCGATTCCGCTGCTTTCCGACCTGCCGATGATCAAAAAACTCGAAGCTGGCGGCGCGGTGCGCGTCTCCGACTATTCGACGATCGGCACAGTTACGACGTGGAACGCGAACGGGCTTTGGGAAATCAATGACTCGTTGAAGTTGCGGGGCACTTACGGAACCGCCGTGCGCGCGCCGAACCTCGACGAACTCTTTGCGCCAGCGAGCCAGACCTTCATTCAGATCAACGACCCCTGCTCGCAGCCGATCATCAACGCAACGGCGGACCCGGTCATTCAAGCAAACCGCATCGCCAACTGCGCCTTGCTTGGCGTGCCGGCTTCGTATGTCGACCCCAATCCGGGCACGTCGAATCCCGGCAACAACGCCGGCAACCCCTTCCTGTTGGAAGAGCGCTCGCGCAGCTATACGGCGAGCCTGATCTGGACGCCGCGACAGATCGAGAATTTCTCGCTCGTTGTCGACTTCTTCAACATCCGCATCCAGGACGCGATTGCCGCCGCCGGCATTCAATCCGTCGTGAACCTCTGCGTCGACGGCAATGTTCCGAATACGCCGTTCTGCAACACGTTCTCCCGCGATCCAGGCACGTTTGAAATTACAGACTTCATCCAGGGCGCGGTGAATTTTTCGTCGATCGAGACGCGCGGCATCGACTTCGCCGCCAGATACAGCTTCGATCTCGCAAGCGGCTGGTGGGCGAAAGACGGGGCGATTCCAGGATCGCTCACATTCAATGCGCGCGGGACGTACCTGCTCCGTCGCAATGATTTCGCGAATATCGTAGATCCGACGGACGCGACGGAACTTGACGGGAACCTCGTGGGCGGCACGAACTATCCGCGCGTGCGCTTCCTGTTCACAACGGCGTGGGAATACAAAAATCTGCGCCTGTCACATGACCTCGATTTCCAGACCAGCACGGAAATCAACGAAAGCAACGCCTTCCTGGTCAACACCGACTCCGGTCTGGAGCCGTTCAGTGAGACGGGCCGCTTCGCACAACACGACCTCACGGCCGTCTATACGATCAACGACAACTTCACTGTCAGGGCGGGCGTCGTGAACCTGTTCGACAAGGAGCCGCCGGTGCAGGTCGGGTTCGTCGATGACTTCGACCTCTTCGGTCGCCGTTATTTCATCGGCGCCGGGGCGTCGTTCTAGTCGAACGGACTGCACCAGGACCAATGACGGGGCGCTTCGGCGCCCCGTTTTTTTTTGGGGCGTCGCGATGGCGCTGCTCGAAAAATGCCTAG
>DNZB01000286.1 GCA_003506635.1 Parvularcula sp. | reverse complement strand
GAAGCTTTCAGGGCGCTGAAGGAGAGGGGCGCAGGTCTCATCGTCACGGTCGATTGCGGCGCAGCGGCGCATCAGGCGATCGGCGAGGCGGCGGCGGAAGGGCTGTCGGTCATCGTCCTTGATCATCACCAGATGGACGGGCCGGCGCCTGCCGGCGCCTTTGCGACCGTCAACCCGCAGCGCGCCGATGATCGCTCCGGCCTCACGCTGTTATCGGCGGCGGGCGTCGTCTTCATGGCGGTCGTGGCGATCAATCGCGCGCTCCGAGCGAGAGGGTGGTTTGCTTCCCGCGGCGAACCTGACCTCAAATCCTTGCTCGATCTCACCGCTTTGGGGCTCGTCTGCGACGTGATGCCGATGACGGGTCTTGCGCGCGTGCTGACGGCGCAGGGCCTGAAAGTGCTGTCGAAGGGCGGCAATCCGGGCCTTAGGGCGCTTGGCGCGCGCGCCGGAATGAAGGGCGCGGCGACCGCGTTCGATCTCGGCTTCCTCTTGGGGCCCCGCATCAACGCGGCGGGGCGCATCGGCCATGCGCGCCTCGCCTTCGATCTTCTGACCACGGACGATCCGGCGCGGCGGGAGGCGCTTGCGGAAAAACTGCATAGCATGAACGCCGAGCGCCAGGCGATCGAACGCGCCGTGCAGGACGAGGCGATCGCGCTGGTCGAAGGCCGAAAGCTCAACCAACGCGCGGTGATCGTCGCAAGCGGGGAGGGCTGGCATCCGGGCGTCGTCGGCATCGTCGCGGGGCGCCTAAAGGATCGCTACCAGCGCCCGGCGATCGTCATCGGCGTTGAAAACGGGATCGGCAAAGGCTCGGCGCGCTCGATCGCCGGCGTCGATATTGGCGCCGCCATTCGCGCCGCGCGCCAGCAAGGGCTGCTGCTTGCCGGCGGCGGTCATGCGATGGCGGCGGGGCTCACCGTCGAGGCGGCGCGCACCGGCGATCTCGATGCGGTTCTTGACGGCGCGCTGCGCGCCGACGTTGATCGCGCCATTGCAAACCAGCGTTTCGAAGTCGACGCGCTGGTCGCGCCGAGCGCGGTCAGCGGCGCCTTTGCAAAGTCGATCGAGCAGGCCGGGCCATTCGGGCCCGGCAATCCTGAGCCGGTTTTTGCGCTCGCCGCGATGGGCGTCGACAGCGCGCGACTGGTCGGCGACGCGCATCTTGCCTGCGAGCTGTCAGCCCCTGGCGGGGAGCGGGTGCGCGCCATCGCCTTCAGGGCGGAGGGCGAGAAGCTCGGCGCGCTCTTGAAATCGCGCCGCCGCCTCAATCTTGCCGGGCGGATCAAATCCGACGGATGGCGAGGCGGCGACGCAGGCCAATTCCAGATCCTCGACGCCGCCGAAATGGCGAGTCCTTGATCCGTGAAAAGGACTTGCGCGGCTTTGTTCGGCTCGCCTATAGAGCGCCCTCGCGCCGCGCCGCGGGCCCTTCGTCTATCGGTTAGGACGTCAGGTTTTCAACCTGAAAAGAGGGGTTCGACTCCCCTAGGGCCTGCCAGCCGCCGCGCCACACCTTATCACTTCTCTTTCAGCCGCCTTGGGCGGGAATTGATTTCTGCTGCGATTTCCGATGTAGTTAACGGACGCAGCGTGGGGTCGTGAGGGGCGTTTTCATGAAGAAATCGATCGGTATTGCATCGGCGTTGATCTTGGCGCTCGCGCCCCTGACAGCAGCGTCGGCCGCAGGCGTTACTAAATCGCAGATTGCATCCGCGATCGCCGCCAAGGGCTACAATGTCGCCGATGAAAACGCGAAAATGCTTTCGGTCGCGGTCGGCGAGCACCGGGTCGTCATTGCGGTCGATGGGTCGGACGCCGACGTTTCTTACATGACTTTCCTCAATGACGTCCGCCTCGGTGACGGCGGGCACAAGTTCCTCAGCAAATTCAACAGCGAAGTGAAATTCGGCCGGGCCTATGTCGACCGGGACGGCGACGTCGTGATCCAGATGGACCGGAACGCGTCGGGCGGCGTCACGCTCGGCAATATCGAGTCGGATTTCGAGGTTTTCCTGCTGCTGATCTCGAAGTTCCTGTCGGACTACGAGGCACAAGGCTCGGTTTAGGCCTTTACAACCTCCCGGGGAAAAAAGGCGAGACGCTGCCGCCGAAATGGTGCATGTTGCCATTCGGCGCCCGTCGCGCTCAAGTTTGCGTGCGAGGCTTTGTCAGGAAGGGCGAGTCAGGCGAATTAGGACGGACGAGCGAACCAATCCCGAAGGCGGCCGACAGGGAGAGCAGGCGGTCGCCCGGCGATCAATGGGGATAACGGCTATATGGCGGATACGACTGGGGGTGCTCCAGAGTCGGGTCCATCGGGCGGAGACGAGGAAACTTTCACGGTCAAGGGAATCGTGAAGTGGTTTGATCCGACCAAGGGGTACGGCTTCCTGATCGCCTGCGACGGCCGCGGCGACATCTTGATCCATTCTACCTGCCTGAAAGAGGCGGGGCGCACGACCGCCCGTGAGGGCTCGACTTTCGAATGCCAGGTCGTCCGCCGGTCGAAAGGATTGCAGGCGAAAAGAATCATCGGGATCGATGAAAGCACCGCGACGCCGCTTTCGCCGCCGGTCGCGATCATCAGCCAGACCCCGGCCGGCGACTTCAAGCGCGCGGCCGTGAAATGGTTCAACCGCGCAAAAGGCTTCGGCTTTCTGACGCTCGGCGACGGCACTGAAGACATCTTCATTCACATGGAGACGCTGCGGAAATGCGGCCTTGGCGAGGTTATTCAGGGCCAGCGCCTGCAGGTCTCCTTCGCCGCCGGGTCAAAAGGCTTGCTGGCGATTGAAGTAAGGCCCGATCCGGAGAACTGACGGGCGATGCGTCGCGCAATGATCCCTTCCACCTTCAGCCGCGCAGCGCTGATCGCGCTCGCCGCAGTCTTCGCGACGGGGGCTTCTTGTGCGCGCGATGCTGCGCCCGCCGCCGGCGCCATGCGCGATGCGGACGTCTTGACGATCGAGTCCTCCGGCAAGGAATATCGTTTCAAGGTCGAACTCGCCCGCAATGATGAGGAGCGGAGCCAGGGCCTGATGTTCCGCACCGAACTTGCGGAAGACGCCGGCATGCTGTTCGACTTCGGCCCCGCGCCGCGTCCCGTTTCGATGTGGATGAAGAACACGCTTATTCCGCTCGACATGGCCTTCATCGCCGAGGGCGGACGCATCGCCCGCATCGCTGCGATGACGACGCCGCGGTCGCTGACCTCGATCCCCTCCGGAGAGGACGTCGTCGCCGTGCTCGAAGTGCGCGGCGGACGGCTTGCCGAGCTTGGCGTCAGGGAAGGCGATATCATCCGCCACCCCTGGTTCGCCCGTTAAGGCTTGCGGCCTTTACAGCGCCCCCGGCATTGGCCACATACCCGCCGGCGGCGGAGCGTAGCGCAGTCTGGTAGCGCATCTGCTTTGGGAGCAGAGGGCCGCAGGTTCAAATCCTGCCGCTCCGACCAACAGGTTTAGAGGTAGGTTCATGTTCGCCCGCATCTTTCAGCCCTCGAAAACGGCCATGCAGTCGGGCAAAGCAAAAGCCGGCCGCTGGGTCATCGAGTTCGAGGCGGCGGCGGCGCGCCGCATTGATCCCCTGATGGGCTGGACCTCAAGCGAGGATCCGCGGGCCGATCAGGTACGGCTCAGCTTCGCGACGAAAGAGGCGGCGGTAAAATATGCGGAGAGCCGGAATATCCCCTATCAGCTTTCGGAGCCGGTTGACGCCGCTCCGGTCATCAAAGCTTATTCGGATAATTTCGCGTTCAGACGCCGCAAGCCGTGGACGCATTAAGCAATGTGACCCCGTAGCTCAGCTGGATAGAGCACCCGCCTTCTAAGCGGGATGTCGCAGGTTCGAGCCCTGCCGGGGTCGCCAGATCTGAATGGGGCTCAAAGTTCCGGCAGCGTCTCTTCCTCAACTCCCGTTGTGGGCGCGGAAAGAGTAAGTTTCACCTGCAATTTCTTCGTGCCCGGCGACAGCGTAAGGCGCTGCGCGTCATAGCCGGCCTTTGCGATCGTCAATTTGCGCGGCGCGTCGAGTTCGATGGTGCAGGGGGCCGTGCATTCGCCGAAGCCTTCGACCTGCACAAGCGCGCCCGGCGGATCTGTTTCAACGCGCGTGATCGCCGCGCCCTTTGTCGTCTCGCAAGCTGCGAACAACAGGGCGAGCGCAGCAACGGCTTTGGCACGCATCGGCTCCTCCTCAACTCCGCACTGCTTTCATGGCGGCGAAGGCCCGCTCGAGATCTTCGACAAGGTCGTCGACATGTTCAAGGCCGGCATGAATGCGGAGCACGGGACCTGACCTCGTCCATGCCGTCGCCGACCTGTTATTCTCGGGATGGGTATGGATGCAAAGGCTTTCAAATCCGCCCCAGGAAAAGCCCATGCCGAAATGCCGGAGCGAATTGAAGAAGGTCTTGAGCGCCGGCTTCGAAACGGGATGGAGGACGGCGCCGAAAAGACCGGACGCTCCGCTGAAATCGCGTTTCCAGATTGCGTGTCCAGCCGCGCCCCTTATCGCCGGGTGCAGGACCGCGGCGACCTCCGCGCGCCTGGCGAGAAATTTGGCGAGCGCCAGCCCGTTCGCCTCATGGACCGGCATCCGCGCCGACAATGTGCGAAGGCCGCGCAAGGTGAGATAGGCGTCGTCCGCCGATACATTGGCGCCGAGTTGCAACAGGGCGTGAAAGACAAGCTTCGCCGTCTCCTCGTCCGCGGAACTGATCGATCCGATCAGGCAGTCGGAGTGGCCGGAATGATATTTCGTTCCTGCCTGCACGCTGACATGGGCGCCGGCGGCGAGCGGCTTGAAATGAATCCCCGCCGACCAGGTGTTATCGACGATGAGGCGCGCGCCCTTCGCCCGCGCAGCCTTTGCGATCGCCGGGATGTCCTGCACCTCGAATGTGAGCGAGCCCGGCGATTCCGCGAAGACGGCTTTGACTTCCGGCGTAATCAATGCGTCGATCTTCGCGCCGATCATCGGATCGTAAAAAATGGTCTCAACGCCGAAGCGCGCAAGGAAGCGCTCGCAGAATTTGCGCGTCGGGTCGTAAGCGGTGTCGGCGACGAGCAGCTTGTCGCCGGCGCGCACGAAGGCGAGGAGCGCGGCATTGACCGCTTGCAGGCCTGACGGGGCGAGGCGGGTTTCGACGCCGCCTTCGATCGCGGCGATCGCGTCTTCGAGCGCGCGGTGGGTCGGCCCGCCGAGCCGTCCGTAGACGATGTTTTTTCCGCCGTCGGCGTAATCGTCATAAGTCGGGAAAAGGTAGGTCGAGGCGCGCTCGACCGGCGGGTTGACCGGATGGTGCGGCCGTTTTCGCGGCCGCCCCGCCGCGATGATCTTTGTCGGTTCTTTCATCGCGCGCCGTCAGTCCGCGGCGCCGGCGAGATCGACGACGCCTTTTTGCTGGTCAAATACGGTGAATCCGAATTTCTGGTAAAGCGGCAGCGCCGCCGGGTGGTCAAGGGTGCAGGTCTCAATCCGCACCTCGGCGGGATTGGTCGCCCAGGCGAGATCGACGATGTTCGCCAGAAAAAAGCGGCCATAACCCTTGCCAATGAAATCCGGCGACAGGCCGAAAAACCGTATCTCCGTCGCCGGCGGGCGCGCCGCGTCGATCTCGCCCATTCCCGCGGGAACGCCGCCGACATATAGAACGTATAGATAAGTTTGCGGATGATGGATGATCGCCGAAAGGTCGCCATCCGACAGCTTCTTGCGCGTCGTCCAGTTCCAGCGCCGTCCGACGAGATCGTAGAGATACCGGTAGAAATGCGGCGGCGGCGCTTCAGCCCGCAGGATCGATACCTTGCCCGGCGGTCTTCCCTGCGGCGCGTAGCGCGGTCGCTCGCGCTGGCGCAGATAGGTGATGACGACATCGCCCCTAGACATCAGCGCCCTCGGCGACGGCGAAGTGAACAAGATCATTCGTCGCGCGACCCCATTCGGCCCAAGAGCCGTCGTAAAGGCCGACATCCGTCGCGCCGATGACTTCAAGCGCCAGCGCGATCACGGCGGCGGTGACGCCTGACCCGCATGTCGCGATGACCGCGCAATCGTCGCCGACCCCGCGCGCCGCGAACAGCGCGCGCAATTCCGGCGCCGGCTTCATTGTTCCGTCGTCGGAGAGGAGGAGGGAATAGGGAAGGCTGACCGCGCCCGGCATATGACCGCGCCGGAGCCCCGGGCGCGGCTCTGGCGCTGCGCCCGAAAAGCGCGATGCGGGCCGGGCGTCAAGAACGATTGGTGACTTCGCGGCGAGTGCGGCGCGCACGTCTTCGTGCGTTCGCGCCAGTCGCCGGGGCGCTTGCGCTCGATAATGCGCCGCGCCCCTCGCCGGCCCGGCGTCATCGACCGGGCGCCCCTCGCGCAGCCATTTTGGCAAGCCGCCGTCGAGCACGCAGACGCGCGCGTGCCCCATCGCCCGAAAGGTCCACCAGACGCGGGCGGCGGAGAAGACGCCGCTGTCGTCATACACAACGACGCGGTCGGCCTCTGAGATTCCGAGCGCGCCGGCCGCAGCGGCGAATGCAGCGGGAGAGGGCAGCATGTGCGGCAGGCCGCTTGAACGGTCAGCAATCGCGTCGATGTCGAAAAAAACCGCGCCTCGAACGCGCCGTTTTAAATAGTCCTCGACTGCGGGGGCGCCGCCTGGCATCCGCCACGACGCATCGATGACGCGCACATCCTTCTCGCTCAGGTTGGCGGCGAGCCAGTCTGTCGTCGCGAGCGGAAATGGAAAATCGTCGGGCATCGCGGCCGGTCACGCCATCCAGGACGGAACGGGCAGATCCTTCGACCGCAGGAATTCCGGATTATAAAGCTTCGAGGCATAGCGATTGCCGTAATCGCAAAGGATCGTGACGACGGTCGATCCGGGCCCGAGATCGCGCGCAAGACGCATCGCGCCGGCGATATTGACGCCTGACGAACCGCCAAGGCAAAGACCTTCCTCCTGCGCCAGACGGAAAATGATCTCAAGCGCCTCGGGGTCTTCGATCCGATAGGCGTCGTCAAAATTGAGCCCCTCTAGATTGGCGGTCACACGGCCCTGTCCAATGCCTTCCGTGATCGAAGAGCCTTCGGCGGCCAGTTCGCCAGTCTTGACCCAGCTGTAAAGCTTCGCGCCCATCGGGTCAGTCAGGGCGCAGACGACATCCGGGCTACGCTCCTTCAGCGCCAGCGTCACGCCGGCGAGCGTGCCGCCCGACCCGACCGCGCAGGTGAAGCCGTCAACAGCGCCGTCGGTCTGGTTCCAGATTTCAGCGCCGGTCGTTCTGTAATGCGTGTCGCGGTTCGCCGTGTTGTCGAACTGGTTCGCCCACAAGGCGCCGTTCGGCTCGGTTTTCGCCAGCGCCTCGGCGAGGCGGCGGGAGAAGTGCACGTAATGATTTTCATTCGTGTAGGCGACGGCGTCGACCTCGATGAGCTCGGCGCCAAGGAGGCGCACGGCGAGCTTCTTCTCCTCGCTCTG
>DNZB01000241.1:2110-17035 GCA_003506635.1 Parvularcula sp. | reverse complement strand
TGCCGGCGACCGGCAGATTTCTTGGGCCTCGTTCCCCCGACGGAAAGAATCTCCCAGCACTAGACATATTTCGAATTTTATATAATTATGCATATATGGAAATTAATCATGCGACCGCCGCTTTCGCTGCCCTTTCGCAGGAAACCCGTCTCGACGCCCTCCGCCAGCTGGTGAAAGCCGGACCCGCGGGCCTGGCCGCCGGGGCAATCGCAGCAGCGGAGAACGTTCCGGCCCCGACCATGTCATTTCATCTAAAGGAACTCGCCGGCGCCGGCCTTGTCCGCTCCCGCAAGGAAGGGCGCAGCGTCATTTACGCCGCCGATTATGGCGGCATCCGTGCGCTGGTCGAATTCCTGCTCGCCGATTGCTGCCAGGGGGACCCGCGCCTTTGTGGGCCCTATATCGTGAAGGAGGCGTGCGCCTGATGAAGTCGGTCCTCTTCCTCTGCACGGGAAACTCAGCGCGATCGATCATGGCCGAGGCTTATATGAATGCGATAGGCGCGCCGGACTGGCGCGCTTTCTCGGCCGGATCAAAACCTGTGGGCGCGCCAAATCCTCTGGCGCTCAAAACCTTGCGCGCGTACGCGATCGCCGCGCCGGACGCCCGCTCCAAAAGCTGGGACGAGTTTGCAACGCCTGGCGCGCCAGTCATGGATGCGATCATCACGGTCTGCGACAACGCGGCCGGTGAGACCTGCCCCCTCTGGCCGATGCGCGGGGAAACTGCGCCGCGCAAGCTCCACTGGTCAATTCCCGATCCCGCTGCGGCGACGGGTTCTGACGCTGAAAAGCGCGCCGTCTTTGATGCGGTGTTCGCAGACATCCGTATGCGGATCGATGAATTCCTGTCAAACGGGAGCTGACGGCATGGCCCGCAAGTTGCTCGCCGAGTATCTCGGCGCCGCCCTGCTTGTAGCGACCGTGATCGGCTCTGGCGTCATGGGCGCGGCCTTGTCGCCCGGCAACGCAGGGGTCGCGTTGCTCGGCAATACGCTTGCGACCGCCGCGATTCTTTACGTGCTGATATTGATTTTCGGGCCTGTTTCCGGCGCTCATTTCAATCCGGCGGTCACGGCGGTGTTCGCTTCACGGGGCGAAATATCCGCGCCGCGCGCCGCCGGCTATGCCGCCGCGCAGGTTGCAGGGGCGCTGTCCGGCGCCGCGCTTGCGCACGCAATGTTCGGGCTCGATCTCATTCAGGCGGGCGCGACCGTTCGCACCGGGCCTGGTCAATGGATCGGCGAAATCGTCGCGACATTCGGCCTCGTCCTGACGATACTCGGCGCGGCGCGTCACCAGCCCGGCGCCGTCGCGCCGGCCGTCGCGCTGTTCATCGCCGCGGGGTATTGGTTCACATCCTCAACATCTTTCGCTAATCCGGCTGTCACGATCGCGCGCGGCTTTTCCGACACCTTCGCCGGAATAAGGCCGGTTGACGTGGCGCCGTTCCTCGCCGCGCAAACCGCCGGCGCCGCGCTTGGCGCCGGCTGGGGGGCCATGCTCTTTCCTACAGCGCCCGCGCCCGACCGCGCGTGAACCCTGATAATGGACTCACCCTACATGCAGGGCCCCTATTCCCGATATCTTGAACTCATCGACGCCGGAGCGCTGGCGCCGGACGAAGCGCAGCGCGCCGCGATGGGGCGGCTGCAGGCGCTGTCGGAAGCGCTGACGGCGCAGCGTCGGCCGCCCATTCCGTTCCCTTGGCGAAGGAACGCCCGCCCGCGCGGCGTCTATCTCTGGGGCGGCGTCGGCCGCGGCAAGTCGTTGCTGATGGATATCTTTTTCAACAACACGAACACCCTGCCGAAACGCCGCGTGCATTTTCATGAATTCATGGCGGAAACGCACGACCGCATCGCCGCGTGGCGCGCCGCACCCGAAAAGTCACGGCGGCGCCATCGCGGCGCGAACGCCAGGGCCCTCGACGATCCGATGCCGCCCGTCGCCGCCGATATTTCGGCGGAAGCCATGCTGCTTTGCTTCGACGAGTTTCAGGTGACCGACATCGCCGACGCGATGTTGCTCGGACGCCTTTTCGAAGCGCTGCTGGGGAAGGGCGTCGTCATTGTCGCGACGTCAAATCGCGCCCCTGACGAACTCTATAGGGACGGCCTGAACCGCCAGCTTTTCCTCCCATTCATCGCCCTGTTGAAAGATCGCCTGGACGTCCTCCATCTCGACGCCGCGCAGGATTACCGGCTCGACCGGCTGTCGGGCGCGCCGGTCTATCACTGGCCGCTCGGGGCCGAAGCGGACGCGGCGATGGATCGCGCCTGGACGGCGATGATCGCCGGATCGCGTGAGACGGTGGAACGGATCGCGGTCAAGGGGCGCGAAGTCGTCGCGCCGCGCACGGCGCGCGGCCTGGCGCGCTTCACGTTCGACGCGCTTTGCCGGGCCCCGCTCGGCGCCGGCGATTACCTGGCGATCGCCCGCCGGTACAGCGCCGTCTTCATCGACCGCATCTCTGTCATGTCCGCGGAAGAACGCAACGAAGCCAAGCGTTTCGTCACCCTGATCGACGCGCTTTACGAAAACCGGACGAAGCTCGTCTGTTCAGCAGGCGCTCCGCCGCAAGCGCTCTACCCGAACGGCCACGGCGCCTTCGAGTTCGAACGAACAGCGAGCCGCCTCATCGAGATGCAGGCCGAAAGCTACCTCGCCGCCGAGCATGCGGCGCACGCCCCCGATTCCAAGCAGATGCAAGGTAACGTCGGATGATCACATTCGATCAAGGGAGTGCGATTTCATTTGCCGCCCGCTGCGAAGAGTGGAAGCGTCGCTCCGACCGGTTTGGGGCGGGCGAACTCTCTTGCATACTTGCAAAGGATGTCCTCCCGGCGCGGTCTCAAGGGAGATATCTATGAACCGTGCTCGAAAATTTTCCGGACGGCGCTCCGCCGTCCGTTCCATCCTGCTGTGCGGCCTGTCGCTCTCCACCATCGCCACCGCCGCTGTCGCCCAGGAAGAAGCGGCCGAAGACGAAATTGTGGTGACGGGCTCACGCATCCGGCAAAATCCGCTGGACGCCAATCGTCCGGTTTTGAACGTCGATTCCGAGGCGATCGAGCGGTCGGGGCTCTCTGGCATCGGGGAGATTTTGCAGCGGATCCCGGGATCGGGCGGCGGCCTTAACAACAAGGTCAATTCCAGCGGCAATTTCGGCAATCCGCCGGATGGCGGCGGCGTCGGCGCGGGCTCGTCGGAGATCGACCTGCGCTTCCTCGGGTCGCGGCGGGTGCTCGTGCTCGTCGATGGTCTTCGCTGGGTCAACGGCTCATCCGCATCGGGCGTTCCGGGCGCGACCGACCTCAACACCATTCCGTCAAGCATCATCGACCGCATCGAAGTGCTGCAGGACGGCGCCTCGCCGATTTACGGGTCGGACGCGATCGCCGGCGTCGTCAATATCATCACCAAGCGCAAGCAGGAAGGTTTCGCCGCGTCGGCGCAACTTGGCGCCTTCGACGAGACGGACGGCGAAACGCAGCAATATGAATTGTCGTTCGGCGCCAGCAACGACCGCACCGACATCTTTTTCGCCGCGCAATATGTCCATCAGAACAGCGTCAGCTCGGGCGATCGCGACATTTCCGACTTCCCGGAACCGACGCTTGATGAATGCTTCGTCACATGCTCCTCGGCGACGCCGCGCGGCCGGTTTATCTTCACCGATCCGAACACGTTGCAAGATCTCAGCATTACATTGAACGAGAATTTCGTCTTCAATGGAACGAACCCGGTCTATGATCCGCTGAACCCCACCGGCGCGGATTTCGAGCAATTCACCACCGCCGACCGCTTCAATTTCGCGCCATTCAACTTCCTGCAGATTCCATCGGAACGGTTCGGCTTCTTCACGCAGGTCACCCATCAGGTGACGGACAATATCAATTTCCGCGGCAAGGCGGTCTTCAACACGCGGAACTCAACCAATCAGGCCGCGCCGATTCCGCTGTTCATCGGGCCCGACTCCGGCAACGGCAATCGGCTCGACACCGTGTCGGTCGATGTGACGAACCCGTTCAACCCGTTCGGGTTCTCGCTGACGCCGGCGAACACCTCGTTCATCGCACGGCGGTTGGTCGAGGCCGGTCCGCGGAATTTCCAGCAAAACGTCGATACCTTCTACGCGTCCGGAACATTTGACGGTTCGGTCAATGTCGCCGGCCGCGAAATCTACTGGGACCTCAACGCGCTGTGGTCGCAGAACGAAGCGAACCAGATCGCCCGCGGCATCGTCAATTCGGCGCGCCTCGAACAGGCGCTAGGTCCGATCGCGAACTGCACCGGCTCTTGCGTGCCGTTCAACTTCTTCGGCGGGCCGGGTTCGATCACGCAGGCCCAGCTCGACTTCGTAACCTTTAACCAGCAGGACTCGAGCCAGCAGGAACTGTGGGACTTCTCAGCCAACTTCTCGACCGACCTCTTTGATCTGCCCGCAGGCGCTGTCGGCCTCGCCGGCGGCTATGAGCACCGCGATCAGTCGGGAGAGTTCAATCCCGACCCGATCGTAGCGGCCGGCGATTCCGCCGACATCCCGGCGCAGCCGACGGCCGGCAGTTTCAATGTCGAGGAACTTTACGGCGAGATGGTCGCACCGCTGCTGGCGGACATGCCGTTCGTGAAGATCCTGGAAGGTAATTTCGCCATCCGCTACTCCGACTATTCGACCGGCGTGTCGTCGACGACCGTCAAATATGGCGGCCGCTGGAAGCCGTCTGACGACCTGACGATCCGCGGCGGCTTCACCGAAGGCTTCCGCGCCGCGACGATCGGCGAACTTTTCGGAACCGCGACGCGGTTCGACGCGACCCTTGAAGATCCGTGTTCGGATATTCTCGGCCTGTTCGGCGGGCCGGTCGCGCCCGCCAATATCCAGGCGAACTGCATCGCGCTCGGCGTGCCGGCCGACGGCTCCTTCCAGCAGACCAATGCGCAGATCAGCACCCTGACCGGCGGCAATCCGGCGCTGAAGCCTGAAAATTCGGACGGCTGGAATGTCGGCTTCACCTATGCGCCGGCATGGCTTGAGGATTACAATGTTGTCGTCGAGCTGAACTATTACTCGATCGAAATTGACGGCGCGATCCAGGCGCTCGACGCGCAGCTTCAGCTTGACAGCTGCGCCGCGACGCTTGACCCGACCCTGTGCGGTTCGATCGGGCGGTCGGCGTCGGGGACGATTGTCTCATTCTCGAACCAGCTGACCAATATCGGCCGCATCAAGACCAGGGGAATCGACTGGCGGCTCGCCTACGAATTCGACGCTGGCTCGCTTGGAGTCTTCAATGTCGATTCGTTGTCGACTTATCTGATCGAATATACCGAAGCCAATCCGACATCGACGGGTTTCATCTTCACCTCGCGCGAAGGGACTGTCCGCGGGTCCCCGACCTTCTCCTTCCCGGAGCTCAAGTCGACCACGACGGTTTCGTGGACGCTTGGCGACTTCCGGGTTCAAAGCGTCGGCCGCTACATCAGCTCGCTCGACGAAGTGTGCGGCGACCAGGCTGCGCTGCCGGCCGATGTCGGCTGTACGCGCCCGGCCGACGACATCAACGATCTAGGTTCGCGATTCTATCTCGACCTTGCGGCGAGCTATACGCCGCCCTGGCTCGACAAGCGAACCGAGCTTACGATCGGCGTCAACAATATCCTCGACACCGATCCGCCGAATTGCTTCAGCTGTCAGCTGAACGGATTCGACCCGAACACCTATGACGTTCCGGGCCAGTTCGGTTATGTGCGCCTGACCTGGCGCCCGTAATCCTGTCGCCAGCGTTCGACAGCGCCCCCGCCGTGCGGCGGGGGCGTTTTTTTATGGCGCATTCTTGCGTTGCCAAGCGAGATGGGGCGCGATAGGCCCGCGGGCGATGACGCCCGCCGCGCACTTTGTCCCGCAAAAGCCGATCCCCTACGCGGAGCTTGTCGCCGTCACCAGCGCGGTGATGGCGCTGAACGCGCTTGCGATCGACATGATGCTGCCCGCGCTCGGCGTCATCGGCGCCGCGCTTGGCGCTGCGCGGGAGAACGACCGGCAGCTGATCGTCGTCCTCTACATCGTCGCGAACGGCGTTTCGCAACTCTTCATGGGCCCTGTCGTCGATCACTTCGGGCGGCGGCGGGTCTTGTTGGTCGCGCTTGCCGCCTATGCCGCCGGCTCGCTACTCAGCGTCATCGCGAATAGCTTCACCCTGCTTCTTGCGGCGCGCGCCTTTCAGGGCGCAGCGACCGCCGGCGCGCGCGTCGCTATGCTCGCTATGGTGCGCGACCGATACGCAGGCGCGGAGATGGCGCGCGTGATGTCTGTCGCAATAACGATCTTCATGGCGGCGCCGATTTTCGCGCCGCTGATCGGTCAGGGCGTCCTTCTGATCGGCGATTGGCGCTGGACTTTCGGCGCGCTGCTCGTCTACGGCGCATTGTTGGCGGCGTGGACGCTTTTGCGCATACCTGAGAGTCAGAGTGCGGCGGCGCGCCCGCCGCTCAGTTTCGCCATGGCGTTCGCGGCCTACCGTGAATTTTTCAGCACGCGGGCGAGCCTCGGTTATGTCGCCGTGCAGACTTTGCTGTTCGGCGGTCTTTTCGGATTCATCAGCTCGTCCGAGCAGGTCTATGTCGAGCAATACCGCCTCGGTCCCTGGTTCCCCGCGGCCTTCGGCGCAAGCGCGGTGGGTTTCGCCCTGGCGGCGGTCATCAACGCAAGGATCGTCGCAAAGATCGGCATGCGGCGGATCGCGCGCTGCGGACTCCTCGGCCTCGTCGCTCTCCAGATCGTCCACCTCGGCTTTCACGGGCTCATCGCCGAAAGCGGCGTCTTCTTCGCAGCCTTCATCACCGCGACGTTTTTCTGCATGGGGTTTGTCACGCCGAACGCCCAGGCGCTCGCGATGGAGCCCGCCGGACACATCGCCGGCGTCGCCGCCGCCGCGAACGGCTTTGCGACCGGCGCCTTCGGCGGCGCGATCGGCGGCCTGATCGGCCGGTCCTATGACGGCTCCACGGCGCCGCTTGTCGCCGCATTCGCAGTTCTGGGCGCCGCATCGCTCGCCGCGTCTCTTTGGGCGGACGGCGGCGTACGCCCGGATCCGGCCCGGCGCGAGGGCGCCGCGTGATGACGCGCCGCGTTTGCCTCGGCGCCTTCGCCGGCGCGCATGGCGTCAAGGGCGCGGCGAAGGTGCGCACTTTCACGGAAGCGGAAGAAGGCGTCGCGTCCTACGGACCCGTCGAAAGCGAAGACGGCGAACGCCGCTTTACGCTCGACTTCATCCGGGCGCTGAAACCTGGTCTCGCCATTGTCACGGCGCCTGAAATCGCGAGCCGCGAAGACGCCGCCGCACTGTCCGGCGTGCGGTTTTATGTGCCGCGCTCGGCGCTTCCGCCGCCTTCAGCCGATGATGAATTCTACATGGAGGACCTTGTCGGCATAAGCGTTGTTGACGGCGCTGGCGCGGGACAAGGCCGGATCGTCGGCGTTCACAATTTCGGCGCCGGCGATATTCTTGAGATCACCGATCGCCCGGGGGCAGCTGGATCGATCTTCGTTCCGTTCACGCGCGCGTTATTTCCCGCGATCGATCTCTCCCGGGGGGTCGCCGTCGCTGCGCCGGAAGCCTTTGGCGCCTCAAACGAGCCGGAAGGGGGTGCGCTCATCGTGGAGGCGATGCGCCAGGAAGACGCCTGATCCGAAAACCGCCGCCGCCGCCGCCCGCCGGTTGTCCTTCCGCTTGCACGCCGCAAAGGCGCTAGCCTAGGCTCTCTCAGGCGGAGGGGCTGGGGCATGTCGGGAACTTCAGAATCGAAATCCGGAGCCGCCGGCCCGGGCAGGCATGAAAAGCTGCTGTTCGGCGCGGCGATTTTTCTGCTGGCCGGCGCACTCGCCTTGAGCGAGGCGGCGCGACTCGCCGAAAGCGGCGCCCAAAAGGAACTTGCGGCCGAACTCGATGAGACCCGCAAGAACGCCGACGCCGCGCTGAGCGCCGTCATCGCGCCCGAAACACTAAGCGCAGCGGACAAGTCCGTTTACATGATTGTGACGGATCGCACTTACATCGGCACCGCTTTCGTCATCGACCGCGACCGCGGCGTCCTTGCGACCGCCGCCCACGTCGCTGAAGCTCTGCCGCTCGAGAACGAAGATCACACGATCCGCGCCGTCAACCAGCACACCGGAAAGCAGCTCCGCGTCCGCATCGCAAAGAAACATGCGGGCTACGGCGCGTTCACCCGCGTCGCCGAGCGCTACCAGCCGGTCGATTCCGAAAGCCCGATCATCAACCCACGCGCCATCGCGCTTGCTGACTACGCCAATGACGCCGCGCTCCTCATCGTCGATCCGATCGACGCCGACACCGGCGAGAACATATTAGGTCCAAATCTTCCGATAGCGGCGGAGGAGGAGCTTTACGACCTGAAGGCTGGTGACGCGATCGCAGTGATCGGGTTCCCCACCGACATGCTCACCGCCGGCGTCGCCGACAAGAGCGCCGCCTCGCGCATCGAACGCGGCGTCATCGCGGCGATGGTCTCGCCGATCGATCTCGTCGATCAGGGCGCCGACGTCAAAGGACGCAATCTCATTGTTCACCGCATGGCGACGGCGCCCGGATCAAGCGGCGGACCGATCATCAACGCCAAGGGCGAAGTCGTCGGGATCAACACCCACGGCATCTCCTCGTCCTATTCGAACGGGGACAAGATGGGCCAGCGCGCGGAGGTTCTTTACGATCTCCTCGCCGCGCTTCGCGAGGAAATCCAGATCGACGAGGTCTACGCGCCAGATTGGCGCCGGCGCCTGGCGCGCTGGAAGAAGGCGCGTGAGATCGTTCCCTACATGCACTATTACCTTTCGCGCCTTGAAAAGGACTCCAGGCTCGCGGACTTGAAGGTCGGCGGCGTTGATTATGAGACGCCGCCGCCCTTCCGTGCGCAAATCGTCGATCTGAAATTCGACGCTGCGCGCGAATCCTACACTGTTTACGCTGCAGATCTCGCCGCGCCGGCCATTGCACAGCCTGTCAGGGCGGCGTCATCCGGAGGCGCCAACCGGCTTGTCGCGCAAGCGACGCCGCTGTTCCGCTTGCCGCAGGCCGGCGAATATCGCGAAATGATTTTTGATCTGCCTGCGGACGAACAACATATACTCTACGCCTTCGACTACGCCGTAAACACCGTCTACGGCTTCTGCCCGATTGCGATTCACTACCGCGAACTCGGCAAGGCGGAGCTGATCCTCGGCCGCCCGTCCGGAAGCCCCAGCGTCAAGATTGAAGCGACGGGCGCCGCCGGGACGAGAAGGCGCGTCCAGGCGCTCTTCCACCGCCCGAATTGCGCGACCTCGTCCGACTTCTTCGCCGGCGTCATCAGCTGGAAACCAGAATCCCCGCCGGGGCCCGCCAAGACCGCCGCCGCGGTCGAAGCCTTGCTGCAACGCGCCTCATGCGCTGTCGGGGCGGAGGGGTGCGTCCGGATGCTTAAGGCCTCGTTTGCATCAGCCGCCGGCGCCCATACCGAAGCGTCGGCCGTTGATCGCTTCGTTCCGGTCGTGTCTATACCAGCCGCCGATGAGGCGAGCCGGTAAGGCAGGCCTTGAAACGGGGCCTGCCGATGTGGCGCGCGACTGTCCTGACGCTCTTTCCTGAGATTTTTCCAGGTCCGCTCAACGCCTCGGTCCTCGGACGAGCGCGGGCCGAGGGGCGGTGGGGCCTCGATGCAGTCAACATTCGCGAGTTTTCGGATAACCCCTACGGCTCGGTTGATGACACCCCCGCGGGCGGCGGCGCGGGGCTCGTCATGCGGGCCGATATCCTGGCAGCTGCTGTCGATGGCGTACCTCGAAACGACCGGCCGCTGCTCTGCCTTTCACCGCGCGGCGCTCCCTTCACTCAGAAGCGGGCCCGCGCCCTTGCCGACGGACCGGGGCTCATCGCGATTTGCGGACGCTTCGAAGGCATCGACCAGCGCCTGATCGAGGCGCGCGGGGCAGAAGAGGTCTCCATCGGAGACTTTGTGCTCGCCGGGGGCGAAATCGCGGCGATGGCGATCATTGAGGCTTGCGTGCGCCTGATCCCGGGGGTATTGGGCTCGGCCCTTTCGCTGGGAGAGGAAAGCTTTTCTCCCGGCGGGCGGGCGCCCGGGCCGTTGCTGGAATATCCCCAGTACACGCGGCCGCGGGTGTTCGAAGGGCGGGAGATTCCGCCCGTGCTCCTGTCAGGCGATCACAAGAAAATCGCCAGCTGGCGCCGGGAACAGGCTGAAGCGACAACACGCGCGCGACGACCGGACCTCTTTCCCTCCGGTCCTATCCGGCGGGAAAAGAACGAAGAGGACTAAAGCCATGAACATCATCGAACAGCTGGAAAAGGAAGAAATCGCGCGCCTTGACAGGAAGGTGCCGGATTTCGCGCCTGGCGACACCTTGAAAGTCAACGTGCGCGTCAAGGAAGGCGACCGCGAGCGCGTGCAGGCCTATGAAGGCGTCTGCATCGGCCGCGCCGGGTCGGGCCTCAACGAGAATTTCACGGTGCGCAAAATATCCTTCGGCGAAGGCGTCGAGCGCGTGTTTCCGGTCCACGCGCCGATCGTTCATTCGATCGAAGTGGTGCGCCGCGGCAAAGTGCGCCGGGCCAAGCTCTATTATCTCCGTGATCGCCGCGGCAAGTCGGCGCGCATTAGCGAGAAAGCGGACGCCGGCGCCAAGGACAGCGCGCAGGAGTAGTTTCGACCCCTGGCCGACAATCGAAAAACCCGCCGGTCGAAGGCGGGTTTTTTGTTGCGCTCCAAACGGCGTATGATCGGGCGCGAAGAGGGAGAAACGCGCCATGCTTAAGAAAATCATCGGCTCGGTCTTAGCCGTCCTTGCGATCGCTTTCGGGCTCGGCTTCGTCCTTCCGGACAGGGCGCATGTCGAGCGCGAAGCTATGATCAACGCGCCGCCGGAAAAAATCTTCGCACTCATTTCCGACTTCAATCAGTGGAACCGCTGGTCGCCCTGGGCGGACCTTGATCCGGACGCGGTCTATGAAATCACGGGCTCCGGCGTCGGTCATCGCATGGCGTGGACCAGCAAAGACCCGAATGTCGGCGACGGCTTTCAAACCGTCACTGCGACGGAACCCCCTTCGCGTCTCGTTACGCATCTTGAATTCGGCGACATGGGCAAGGCCGATGCGACCTTCGCGCTGACGCCGGACGGCGAAGCGACGAAGGTCGTTTGGACGCTCGATTCGAAAATGCGCGAGGGCGTTCCATTTCTGATGCGGCCGATGGCGACCTATATGGGCTTCTTCATGGATGGCATGGTCGGGGCCGATTACGAAAAGGGCCTCGCGCGGTGGAAGGCGGCGGCGGAAGCGTCTTGATCCCACCTCTCAATCAAGCAAGGCGCACCCGTCATTCGGTCCCGGCTAGCGCGCGCGTCGCCGAAAGATAATTCGCGCCATTCGGCCCGCGAATGGCGAAAGCCGCGGTCTTCGACGCCCAGTCGATGTCGATAACGCCGTAATTGGCGTCATAGATCATCGCGCCAAGGCGGTTTGGATCCTCCTCGACGTAAGTGTCGCCGCTTTCTGCGCGCCATTTCGCGGCGGGCAGGTTGATCGAAGAGGACGTCGCCTCGAAAAGCGGATAACCGATCACGTCCTTGCGCTCGTAAAGCGCGGCGGAGTGGCGATCGCCGGAGAGGACTATCACGTTCTTCGCGCCTGTGCGGTCAATGACGTCGTAGAGTTTTTCACGCTCCAGCGGAAATTCGCGCCAGGCTTCCCAGCCGTGCCCTTCCGACATGACCTGGATGGAGGAAACGAGCAAATGAAGCTCAGCCGGCTTCTTCAGTTCCTCTTCCAGCCACGCCCACTGCGCGTCACCGAGCATCGTCTTCGACGGATCGGCGTCGGGCAGCCAACGCTCCTTGCCGCGCGCGCCCATCTCATCCGTCGGCTTCAGCGGCGAGCGGAAAAAGCGGGTGTCGAGCATGATGACCTGCACGCGCTTTCCCGCTTCGCCGATCGTCCATGAGCCGTAGACGCCAGGTCGCTGCGCCCGCTCGTCCGAAACGTTCCACACATATTCGAACAGCGCTTCCGACTGCTCCTTATACCGATGGTCTGCGCCCCCGTCGTTCATGCCGAAATCATGGTCGTCCCAGGTCGTCAGCATCGGCGAGGCGGCGCGGGCGCGCGCGAAAGGCGCGCTGTCCGCGAGACGCATATAGGCGGCCTTGAGTTCGGGGAGCGCGGGGTCGTTCGAACGCACGTCGCCATAGACATTGTCGCCGATAAAAAGGAGGAGATCGGCGTTTTCGCCTGCGATCTTGTCCCACAGCGATTGGTCTTCGTTCTCTTCCGCGCAGCTCGCAAATACAATTCGCGACAAGGGTTTCGAGACGTCGAGCGGCGCCGAGATCATCGGCCGCGCGCGGATGGCGCCGGAGGGCGCGTCCGGCGAAACGGCCGACGGCGCCCCAGCCTTGTCCGGTGTCGCGCAAGAAGCGAGCGCGCAGGCGGCGATTACGCTGGCGATTTTCATTCGGCTCATCTTTCCCTCCGATTTCAGATCGACGTTACCGGCGCCGCGTTTCGGGCCTGCGACAACCGCATTCACGGCGCCGCGCTCCCGGCGGAGCGGAACCCGCCTTCGAACTCGCCAGCAAGATAGAGCATCACCGCCCACGCCGCGACGTTCTGCTTCAACGCGGCCGGATCGATCTTGTCGAATGTGTCGTTCGCCGTGTGGTGAAGGTCGAAATAGTCGCTGCCGTCCTGGGCGAGGTCGATGACAGGCACCCCGGCCGCCCGCAAGGCGCCCGCGTCGGCGCCGCCGGAGGCTTCGGCGGCGCCAGGCCCGACCCCTAGAGGCCGCAGCGCCTCAGCGAAGTCCTCGGCATAGGCCTCGCGCCCAGCGCCAAACCGCGTTCGGAGCTGCCAGACGCGTCCCGCGCCGAAATCGGACTCAGCGGCCAGGACATGGCGGGCGATGTCCCCTTTGTGTTTGTCGGCATAGGCGCGCCCGCCATGAATGCCGACTTCCTCCGCGCCCCACATGACGACGCGGATCGTACGGCCGGGCGTTCCCTTCATTTCGTCAACAAGCTTTGCGGCGGCGACCGTGATCGCAATGCCGGCGCCGTCGTCGACCGCGCCTGTGCCGAGATCCCAGCTGTCGAGATGGCCGCCGATGACGATCAGCTCATCCGAACGTCCCGGAATCTCGCCAATCACGTTGCCGGACTGCGCCTGCTCGATGCGCTGCGTTTTGATGTCGAGCCGCAGGCGCACCGGGTCCTTCGCGCGCGCGATGGCTTCCGCCAGAATGTCGGCGTCGGGGTTCGAGAGCGCCGCCGTGGGGATCGGCTTCACCCCTTCCGCGTAGTTCATGTTGCCGGTGTGCGGGAAGCGGTGACTGTCGGTGCCGACCGAGCGAATGAGCGCAGCCGCCGCCCCGCGTTTTGAAGCTTCATTGGCGGCGCCGGAACGCTTGGCGACCGCGACGCCGTAACCGGAGCCGTCCTGCGTGCGCGTCATTTTTTCATCAACGAAGACGATCTTGCCTTCAAGTCCCGTCATCGGCGCCTTCTTGAGCGCGATCAGCGAAGGAAAGCGGACGACATCGGCTTCAACGCCGCCTTCCGCGGTCGAAACTGAATTCCCCAAAGCCGTCACCTGCAGCGGTTGCGGGAAGGGCGAAATGATCGCCGCGCTTTCGGATATCCGCGACCAGACCGGCATATCGAACGTCTCGGTTCGGACGTTTTTGAAGCCGAGCGCCTTCAGCTTGGCTTCGCCCCAGACCCGCGCCCGCGCCTCCGCCTGCGTGCCGCCGAGGCGGGGTCCGACCTCCGTCGTCAGGCTGGCGAGGATGTCATAGGCGCGCTCATCCTCCATCGCCCGCTCGATGAGCGCTGTGACATCGGCGCGCTGCTTAGGGGTAAGCTCAGCGCTCGCCGGGTTTGAAGCGATGCACAAAAGGGCGAGAAGCGATAGGCGTCGCATAGATCAAGGTTCCTTTGCGATAGAGCGTCAGCCGATCCTGGCGGCAAGCTCCAATTCGGGCGGCAGGAGTTCGTATTGGGCGAAAAAGGAATTGTAGTCGCAGGTCAGCTCGTCGCCCGCCGCAATATCACGCAGCGCGACGCCGGCTGCGAAGTCCGAGAAATCGGTGTTGGGCGACGACGAGTGGTTCATGAACCGCGAATTGTCGACCTCGTAGACGATGAGGTCGAGATTATCCGGGTGCGGAAAGGCGTAACGGTCGAGCAGCGCCTTGAGATGCGGCGGCGCATTCTCATACGCATCGCGCGCGATCAGCCGGTCGAAACCGGGATCGAACCGGGAAATCACTTGCCCCTTGGCGATCGCTTCTGCGGCGAATACGCCGACGCCTTCGATGGAGCTCGGCGCGATATAGGTCGTGACGGTCAGCACGCGCGGTCCCTCAGCCAAATCGCTTCAGCCATTCATCGCGGGGGGCGGCCCAGATGTCGAGCGCGCCGGCGACCTCGTGCTGAAATTTTTCTCCCGAGCGCGTTTCGCCGATCTTCCGCGCGACCGCCTGGCTGTTTTCATTGGCCGGATCGATCAGCGAGATGATGCGCGTCAACGCCGGGTTGGTCTGGAAAATCCATTTGATCGCTGCGATCGCGGCTTCGGGCGCATAGCCCTTGCCCCAATGCGTCGCATCGACGCCCCAGCCGCACTCAAGTCCCGGCCAGCCCTCCGGCATCCAGGGGCCGACGCGGCCGACCCATTTTCCGCTCGCCTTTTCGACGACTGCGAAAAAGCCATAGCCGCGGATCGCCCAGTGGCCGAGCATCGTCGCGAAGGTTCGCCACATCGTTTCGCGCGAGGGAACTTTTCCGCCGAGCGCCAGATAGCGCGCGACGCGGGCGTCGCTCATCATCGCCGCGTGCGATTCAAAATCG
>DNZB01000241.1:0-1794 GCA_003506635.1 Parvularcula sp. | reverse complement strand
CGCGCCCTCTTATCGGCCGCCTCCGGCGAAATCCAGCGGCGTCACCATGCGACCCCCCGATAGTCGGCGCCGCACGCGGCGAGGTCCTCGTCGCCGGTCAGATCAATGATGATCTTGCCAGGGCCGCGCTCAAGGATCGCGCCCTTGTCGATCGACGTCGCATGGCCGAAGATGATGATCTCCGCCTCATCGACCGCCTGTTCGGCGTCGGTCGCCATCAGTTCGACGAAATGCGGAATCTCGCCCTCGATATAGGCCTTGTTCTTGCCCATCAGGCGACTGGCGTCGACAAATGGATCGACGATGCGCAAGGGATAGCCCTTCCCGATCAGCCGCTCGGCGAGCGCGACGAAAGGCGACTCGCGCAGATCGTCCGTGCCCGGTTTAAAGGCGAGTCCGAACAGCACGGCGGGCCGGCGTCCGCACGCCCGCACCGCCGAGATCGCGGTCGCAAGATGCGCCTCATTCGAGGCGAGCGCCGCCTTCATGATCGGCGCGGCGACCTGTCTTGCTTCCGCGATCGACACCATGGCGCGCAAATCCTTCGGCAGGCAGGAGCCGCCGAAGGCGAAGCCTGGCGTCAAATAGGCGGGCGAGATGTTCAAAACTGTGTCGCGCGTGAAGATCTCAAGCGCGGCGCGCGGCTCGATCCCGCGCGCGACGAGGATGCGCGCGGCCTCGTTTGCGAACGCGACCTTGAGGCCGTGCCAGGCGTTCGACAAAAGCTTGATGGACTCGGCGACGCCGGGGTCAGTGCGGATGATTTCGCATTCAACGCCGGCGTAAAGACGGCGCGCGTCGTCATAGCCGCGATCGCTCATCGCGCCGATGATGGTGAACGGGGGACGGTGGAAATCCTTGACGGACTTTCCCTCGCGCAAGAATTCCGGGTTGAAGACGAGATGGAGCCGTTCGCCCAGCGTTTCGCCGGACGCCTTCTCAAGGATCGGCGCCAGCCGCTCAAGCGTGGCGCCAGGCGGCACGGTCGAACGGATGATGACCGTATGCGGATGAACCATGCCGGCAAGAGCCTCGCCGATCTCGCGCACGACCGCCTCGACATAGGCGAGGTCCGGCGTCCCGTCGGCGGCGGTCGGCGTGCCGACCGACACGAGCGACACGTCGCTCGCCTTCACCGCAGCGGCGGCGTCAAGCGTCGCGCGGAAAAGTCCGGTCTTCACCGCCGCGACGGTCAGGTCGGCGATCGCCTCTTCGACGATCGGCGACTCGCCGCGATTGATCATGTCGACCTTGGCGCGGCTGACGTCGACGCCGACGACCTCGTGTCCGAGTTCGGCGAAACACGCGCCCGAAACGGCCCCGACATAGCCGAGGCCGAAAATCGCAACCTTCATCGCCCTTTCCCTCACCAGCGGGCGAGGGTGTTTTCGCAAACAAGTCTTAAGCCTTTGCGGGCGCGCACCGCCAAGTTGCGCGCAATGCGCCGGAATTCGCCCTACGGATGAAAATGACGGCCGCGCGGCGAATATGGTTGCGAGAGCGTTAACGGCGCGGCAGCATCGGCGCGACGTCAAAGGAGCACCGCCATGTCGCATATCGGGCGCGCATCCGCCGCCGCGCTTTTGTTGTCGTTGATCGCCGTCGAGGCATCCGCCGCGACGCTCGTCAAACCGTCGTCCGCGACGCGCGCGAGCGAGCGCGGCGTCACCGTCATTCGCGGCGCAAGGCCTGAACCGCCGCCGCTCGCCGCCGCGGCGCCGGCGCCGCGCGCCGGTCCGACGATCGGGGCCAGACGGCGCAGGAGGATCGCCGCAAGGGCGAGCCCGTCTTGCC
>DNZB01000027.1:2861-3112 GCA_003506635.1 Parvularcula sp. | reverse complement strand
CTCCACGACATCGGCGACACGCTTGGCGCCTTCAATCACCCCGATATCGCCGCGGCGATCGTCAAGCCCTTCGTTTCGCCGGAGAACCACTGGATGGTCGAAAAGCACGGCCTCTTCCAGGGCCATTATTTCTTTCACTATCTCGGCATGGACCGGAACATCCGCGACCAGTTCCGCGGCCACCCGAATTTCGAGCGCACGGCCGAGTTCTGCGAGAAATACGACCAGACGGCGTTTGATCCCGATTACGA
>DNZB01000027.1:0-2530 GCA_003506635.1 Parvularcula sp. | reverse complement strand
TACGCCGGGCCGCTCGCCAAGGAATGAAAAAGCCCCGCGGCGAACCGCGGGGCCATTATTCTTATACGGATGATCGGCGTCAGAACTTCAATGTCGCCGCCGCGCCCCAGATGCGCGGTTCGTTGACGAAACCCGTAAGGTTGTTGAAGTCGATGCCGCCGCGGACGATCTCCTCGTCGAGGATGTTGCGGACATAAAGCGCGACATCGAGCTTTCCTTCATTGGCGAGAAGGCCGAGGCGCGCGCCGCCTTCGACGGAGCCGTCATTGAAGAACTCGGCGGATTCGTAAAGGAAGAAGTTCGTCCGGCTTTGTCCCGCCCAGTCGGTGAAGAGGTAGAGCTCGCCCTTCGATGTCGGGACCGAATAGCGCGCGGTGACGTTCCACGTCCATTTCGGGGCCTGCGGGAACGGATTGCCGGTGATGAGCGCGTTGCCAAACCCGTCGAGGGGATCGGTCACCGTGCAGCCCCCGCCGCAAGGCGCCACGGCGAGGCCGGGTTCGGTTATCTCGGTGTCGGCGAATCCGACGCCGCCGGTCAGCAGGAAGTTTTCGGAAACCAGCCATTCGGCGTCCGCTTCAAAGCCCCAGGCCTCGCCGTCGGCGTTGACGAGCTGGTTGAAGTTGCCGAGACCGCCGATCGCCGAGAACTGGAGATTGTTGGCGTCATAGTACCAGCCGGACGCGTTGAATCGCATGCGGTTGTCAAAGAGCGTCGATTTTACGCCGGCTTCGTAGGAAACAACCGTTTCCGATGACGCTGTCGTCGGCGCGCCGAAGAAGGCGACGTCGCGGCCCTGAATGGTCGGCGCGCGGAAACCGCGCGCGACGCGGGCGTAGAAATTGATCGCATCCGTCGCGGCGAAGGTGAGCGCTGCGTCCCACGTGACCTTCTCGTCCGAAACGGCGACCGGCGCCACGGGGAAATTCGTCGCGACCCCGATCAGGTCCTTGTCATCCTCCGTGTACCGAACGCCGCCGGTGAAATTCAGCCGGTCGGTGAGATCGTAAGAACCCTGCGCGAAGAGCGCCCAGCTCTCGTTGTCGTGGCGAACGGTCGTCGCCGCGACGAAGAACGGATTGGTCGTGATCGTCAGGTCGCTGTTGAAGTAGAAGAAACCCGCCTGCCAGCTGAATGGTCCTTCATAGTCGCTTGCGAAACGGATTTCCTGCGTAAACTGGTCGTGATCGTCGATCGCGTCTTTGGTGTCCGACTGGAAGAGAATCGGGCCGGGGAACGAACCGTTCGGCAGGAAGCCGGCGCCCGAACCGCCGTCGATGTCGCCGCGGCTGTTGCCGTTCGCGGTCTCAAAGCCGGTGATCGAAATGACATCGACCGCGCCGAGGTCGAGCGTCAGCCGCGCCGAGCCGCCATAGGTGTCATAGCTCTGGTTATTTCCGCCGCCCTGATCGTAATAAACGACGCCGCGGTCGAAATTGCCGTTCAGCTCATTGCTGCCGGGCGAAAAGATGTTCGCGCGGAAGAGCTCTGAAGTTCCTTCGAGCTTGCGGCCGTGAAAATTGATCAGCGCGTCGAAGTTTTCCGTCGGAGACCAGGCGACCTGGAACCGGCCTGCGAAATCGGAGAAGCCGCCGAAAGCGTCCTCCTCGCCGGCGAAGCCGTTTTGCAGGACCGCGCCGTTGTCCACCCAATCATTGCGGCCCTGATAAAGGACCGATGCGCGAACGGAGAGCGTGTCGGTCAGCGGCAGGCCGATCGCGCCCTCGACCTTCGCCGTGGTGAGGCGGCCGATAGAGCCGGAGATATAGCCTTCGGTCTCGTCGCCGGGCTTCACCGTATCGAACTTGACGATGCCGGCCGGCGTGTTGCGGCCGAACAAGGTGCCTTGCGGCCCGCGCAGGACTTCGACGCGCTCGATGTCAAAAAGCGGGAACGATTTCAGAACGACGTTCTCCATCACGATCTCGTCCATGACGATCGAGACCGGTTGCGACGCGGCGAGGTCGAAATCGGTGTTGCCGAGGCCGCGGATATAAAAGCGCGGCGCGATGCGGCCGTTCGAGGATTCCGCGTAAAGGCCCGGCACGCGGGTCGCCAGCGCGCGGATATCGTCCGCGCCCTGAAGGATCGCGGTGAAGCGATCCTCCGGCAGCGTGGTGATGGAGATCGGAACCTCCTGCTGGTTTTCTTCGCGCCGCTGCGCGGTGACCGTGACTTCATCAAGCCCCTGGCTCTGGGCGGAGGCTGATGTCGCCGTCAGGATCGAGAGCGCTGAAACGCCCGAAAGCGCTGAGGTCAGCGCGCAGGAAAGTCGGATAAGGCGCCGGAGTCGTGCCATTTTCTTGAGTGTCCCTTGAGAGATGCCCGCACCGCCGGAAGCGCGCAGCGCACGCTCCGTTAGTTGCCCGCGATCCTAATCGGGATCATGGCGCAGGGGCATCGATTCGCGACAGTTTGACGACGTTTGCGCCTGGCTGTGGCGCCCGCGTCACGCTGTCAGACGGCGCGCCCACAATGTGCGGTATGCCGGCGCCGCCAGCGCGGCGACCGCCTCCAGATCATTGGAAAG
>DNZB01000121.1:12642-16268 GCA_003506635.1 Parvularcula sp. | reverse complement strand
CGCGAGGGTAGCAAATTTTTCGCCCCTCGACAAAAATCATATTGACACTTTAAAAAACAATAGTAAATAGGTCATCACGATAGAGCGATAAGAACCAGACAGGTTCCGCTGCATATAAGAACCAGAAGCCTACCCCAACGCCAAAACGGAGTTTCCCATGAAAGCCCTTTCGACCGCCATCGCCGCTTCTGCTCTCATTCTCTTGGTCGCCCCCTTGTTGGTGACGCCGGCATTCGCCGGCGAGCGCGAGGATCAGGTGAATCTCTGCGCCTCGGCGATTGATGCGCAGGGACTGGCCAATACGGGCGATTACCGCGCAAAATTCGTCAAGGCCAAAGGCGGCGCCGCGCAAACTGTCACCATCAAGCTGATCCCGACCCGCGAGGGCGATTCGCTGACCGCTGAATGCCTCATCAAGAAAGGCGAAGTCGCGGAAGCGACGATCCAGTCGTAGAACACGAAGGCCAAAACGCGTAGCGGACTGCCCCTCCACCCTGACGGAAAAGTCCGCTTGAAGAAAACGCCCGCGCTGCCCCTTGCGCGGGCGTTTTTGCGTTCAGCATTCGGGCGGTGCGACGCCATCGGCGACGATGCTGCGCAAGATCTTGTCGCCGTGGCGCTCCTTATTCCTGACATAGGCGCGAGGGCTGATCCCGGCGAAGGCGCAGAACTCGCGGATTAAATGCGCCTGATCGGCGTAATCGTTCGTGTCCGGACCATCGGCAGCCTCCCACGGACGCGGATGAAGGCGGCGCAGCGTTCGATCAAAGCGCAGGATGCGCGAATAGGTCTTGGGGTTTGCGCCGAACTCCGCCGCGAAAAGGCGCCGGAAATGACGGTCGGAAAGGCCAAGCTGGCGCGCTGCGGCGGAAACGACCGCGCCGTCACCGAGCGCAGCGAGCGCATTCGAGATCGGCGGCGGCGGCGACGCGGCGGCGAAGTGCGCGCGAAGAATGGCGGCGGCGCCTTCGCGCCAGTCGTCGAATGCCGCAGCCTGAAGCGCGCCAAGCGCATCGGCGACCGGCGCCGCCGCCCGTTCCAGCGGCGCGGCCTCATTCACAAAGGCGCCCGGCGCCGCGCCGGCCAGCGCACGAAATCCGGCTGGCGTCAGGCCGAACGCAAAGACCTCAATGCGCCGCGCAGCGTGACCATATCCGCGCTGCAATCGCGGCCCCCAAAGCGATATTTCGGGAACCTTGCGCCATGGCGATCCCGCCGTTGTTTCGCGGATATGGTAAGCGTCTGCGCGGCGGACCTGCACGGACGTGCGCGTCTCGGGGAGAATGAGAACGACATCGCCGCCGCGCGCGTCGCGGCGATGGACGAAACCGAAGATATATGGCGCAAGGTCCGTGGGCGGCGGAACGAGGCGCAAGATGTCAGGGGCGCTGGTCATCGGGCCGATTTATTCAATCTCTGCGCCCGAGGGTAGGCTAGGCGGAGTGAAGAGGCGGCGACGGTCAAGAGTATGGCGCACACACAACGGATTCTTATCTCAGTCGGCGTCATCGCCGCGCTGATCGGCGCCGACCAGATTGATGTCTTGCGCCCGGCGCTTGCGAAGACGCCGCTCGCGGCCATCCCCTATGGCGTTACGACCGTGGTTAACGCGGCGGGCCTTGCATTGCTCGCCGGCGTCATCCTCCTCTTCGGCGGACGTGAAGCGCGCCCGCTTGCACGACTCTCCGGGCTTGCAGCGCCGATCAGCCGGCCGCTCCTTTTCGCGGCCGCGATCTTCATTCCGGCGTTCCTTGTCGCGCTCCTGATCGCGCGGCCGGCGGCGGATTTCAGCCCTTACGATCAGACGTTCCTCTCCCTGATTTTTCCGATGATGGAGGAGATTGGATTTCGTGGCCTTGCGGTCGGCGCGTTGATGCGCCTTGCCGGGCTGCCGTTCGCCGTCGCCGCGCTCGCGCCCGCCGCCGTCTTCGGCCTCGCACATATGGGGCAGGGGGAGAGCCCCGAGGAAATCGCCGGCGTCGTCGCCATCACCGGACTTGGCGGGGTTCTGTTCGGCTGGCTCTTTGTCCGCTGGGGATTCAATCTCTGGCCGGCGATCGTCGTTCATGTCGGCCTCAACGCGCTCTTCGGCGCCTTTGATCTCGGCGACAATGCGGTTCTCGGCTGGACCGGCAATGCGCTAAGGCTCGGGGCCGTCGCGGCGGCGATCGGCCTGACGCTGCTGATGGCGCCGAAGCGGGAGTAAGGCGGCGCGCCTATTTCCGCGCAGGCGCTATGCGCTCGAACCGCATAAGCCGCTCGATGTGGTCTTCCGGCAGCGGCGCGGTCCCGCGCGTGCCCTTCTTCACATAAATATAAGTGAGCTTGCCCTCATTCAGCAGCGTGTCGCCGCGAAACACGGCGCAGGCGCAGTCGAGCGACTTCGTCCCGATGCGCGCGGCGCGGATGCCGACTTTCAACTCGTCGTCGAAGAACGCAGAGCCCTTAAAATCGCATTCGGCATGTGCGGTCAGGAACTCCGGGGCCTCATTCCACGAGGCATAGCCGAGCGCGCGCGTCCACTCCCACACGGCGATGTCGTAATAGAGGAAATAATTGACGTTGAAGACGATCCCCTGCGCGTCGCATTCGGACCATCGAACGCGGAGAGGGTGAAGGAAGGCGAAGTCGGCGGGGGTGGTCATGGCTCACGCTATACGTTCGATACTTAGAATCGCATGCGAAACTTGATTCGCTTGCATTCTCACTCTTCGAGTGGCTCTGGCGGGCTTGAGGGCTCTTGTCCTAGCCACTGTTCAATGCGAGGCGGGTCTGGTTCGCGGCCGCCAACGCCGATTCTCACATTTTGCGGACAGATAGCTCGAGAAACAGAGGAATCTTGAGAAAAACTGATACTCGCGCCGCTCCTGACCGGCCGATCAAGAACATTGCGCCACTGAACGGCGACTTCGTGCTTCTTTTTTTCGGCATCAAGCGACGGCGAACAGAAGACTGCGGATCGATGTTCGTATCCGCGATCTCCGCCCCAATCGTCCTCCCGGTAAAGCTCGAGACCTTGGTTTGTCATTGCGTTGCGTAACGCTTCAAATGAAATCTCGCCGTTCAAAAAAATGCACTCGCGGCCAGTTGGCGCCGCTTCGTCAGTCACTGCCACGATAAAGCTCAGGGCTTCTCTCGTGACCCCTCTTCCCACGTTGATCTGTTTGATTTCGCCCTGCCATACCATTGCGACCGCGCGGTGAGCGTCAGCTATTTCGACCGGGTACGGCCGCCAACCGCGGCGCAAGGCGGCGATCTCAACTGCCCCTTGACGTGCATCGGACTTGATGCACACAGAAGTAAATTCTTCGGCGAGTAGATTCGCGAAGATCGCGTGCTCTTGTGAGGTCAACGGTTGGCGCCGTTTGCGACGCAAACGGTCGTGAGAAGCATTGCTGTGCAGAACGCCGCCCGTCTCACCCCACCGCCTTCACGATCTTCGCCGCCGCGTCTTCCAGATCATCCGCCGAGGTGATGGCGAGACCGCTCTCGTTCAGAATCTTCTTGCCGAGCTCGACATTCGTCCCCTCCAAACGAACGACGAGCGGCACTTTCAAGCCAACTTCCTTCACCGCGGCGATGATGCCTTCCGCGATCGTGTCGCAGCGCATGATGCCGCCGAAGAT
>DNZB01000121.1:5874-12363 GCA_003506635.1 Parvularcula sp. | reverse complement strand
ATGCCGCCGAAGATGTTGACGAGGATGCCCTGCACCGCCTTGTCGGAGGTGATGATCTTGAAGGCTTCCGTCACTTTCTCCTTTGTCGCGCCGCCGCCGACGTCGAGGAAGTTCGCTGGCTCCGCGCCATAGTGCTTGATGATGTCCATGGTCGACATGGCGAGCCCCGCGCCGTTGACCATGCAGCCGATATTGCCGTCGAGCTTGACGTAGGAGAGGTCGAATTCCTTCGCCTTGCGTTCGAATTCGTTCTCTTCCGTTTCATCGCGCAGCGCCGCGACATCCGGGTGGCGGAAGATCGCATTGTCGTCGAAGCCGACTTTCGCGTCGAGCACGCGCAACGCGCCGTCCTTCGTGACGATCAGCGGATTGACCTCCAGCATCGCCATGTCCTTTTCTGTAAACGCCTTGTAGAGCTGCGCCGTCAGCTTGCCGCACTGCTTGGCGAGGTCGCCTTTGAGCGCGAGGGCGTCGGCGATGCGCCGGCCGTGATGCGGCATGAAGCCGGTGGCGGGGTCGATCCGTACCGTGACGATCTTTTCGGGCGTTTCCTCGGCGACTTCCTCGATATTCATGCCGCCTTCGGTCGAGACGATGAAGGCGATGCTGGCGGTCGCGCGATCGACGAGGGCGGAGAGGTAAAGTTCGCGCGCGATGTCGGAGCCGTCTTCGATGTAGATGCGGTTCACCTGTTTGCCCGCTTCGCCCGTCTGTTTCGTGACGAGCGTCGCGCCGAGCATTTGCCTCGTAAATTCGGCCGCTTCCGCCGGCGACTTCGCAAGGCGCACGCCGCCTTTTTCGCCTGCTGAAGCCTCTTTGAACTTGCCCTTGCCGCGCCCGCCCGCGTGGATTTGCGCCTTCACGACATAGAGTGGACCGGGGAGAGTTTTGGCGGCCGCCTCCGCATCCTTGGCGTCAAGCACTGCAACCCCTTTGGATACGGCGACGCCGAAGGATTTGAGCACTTCTTTCGCCTGATATTCGTGGATGTTCATGGAAGGCTCCGGAGGGTTGCAGCGACGCACCGCTTAACGTGCGGCGAGAGGGGCTGCAACCTTCCGCGGAACGTGATGGAGCGATGCGGGAGAAACCTGCTATGCGGGAGGCAACGTCGCCTAGGGAGACCGGCATGAAACCTCTTCTGTCTGCGCTCGCTGCATGGGCCTTGTCGCTCGCTTCCGCCGCGCCTGCCGCCGCCGCGTCGCCGGCGGCGGCAAGCGCCGATCTCGGCCCCGGGGTCGGCGCACTTATTCCCCATGACCTCGCCGCAACAGACGCGACCGGCGCGGCGCGCAAGTTCGGCGACCTCGTCGGGCGAAAGGGCATGGCGCTGTTCTTCGTTCGCTCGATCGACTGGTGTCCCTATTGCAGGGCGCAGACGCTGAGCGTCGACGCCGCGCGCGCTGAATTTGAAAGGCGCGGACTATCCGTCGTGTTCGTCAGTTATGACCCAGTCGAAAAACAAAAAGCGTTCGCAAAGGCCAACAATGTCGGCGTGACGCTGCTTTCCGACCCGAAGTCGGAGATCATAGACGCCTTCGGCCTCAGGAATGAGCGGCACGTCGCGGGCCGCTTCGCCGGCATCCCTCATCCCGCCGCGTTCATCGTGAGGCCCGATCGCAAGATCGCCGCCAAACTGTTCGAGGCGGACTATGCAACCAACGACAAGAGCTACGTCAATCGTCCGGAAGTCGGCGCGGTTCTGGCTGCGGCGGATGGAGCGCTTTGATGATCATTGTTTCTGGCCATGCGAAATTGAAGCCGGGCGCGCTCGCCAGGGCGCGCGGCGCGATGCTGACGGCGATTGAAGCGACCCGGCGCGAGGAGGGGTGTCTCTTTTATTCCTACGGCGAGGATGTGACGGCGCCCGACACCATCATCATCCTCGAATACTGGAAAGACTGGGCCTCGCTCGAGCGGCATTTTACAGAGCCGCATATGGTTGAATGGGTGAAAGCGCTCGGCGAGGTCGGCGTCGTTTCCCGCGACATCCGCGCCGCGGAAGCCGGCGTGACGCGGACGCTCTGACGGCGCGGCGGCTTTCTTTCGGGCGGCGATCGGCTACGGTGAGCATTGACGATTCGACTCGTCGCCTTTGGCAATTGGAGAGAGGCCCCGCCATGTTGAAATCGACGCGCCTGTTCGCTGCTTCCCTGCTGACGATCGCGCTTGCCGCACCAGCCTACGCGCAAAGCGAACTGCGCGCGGAGATCGCGGCGGACTACAAGACCAATCTCGCGCCGCTCTTCGACTATTTTCACCGCAATCCGGAATTGTCGCATCGCGAGTTCAAGACATCGGAGCGCCTCGCGAAGGAGATTCGCGCGCTCGGCTACGAGGTGACGGAGAAGGTCGGCGGCACGGGCGTCGTCGCAGTGATGAAGAACGGCGCGGGGCCCACGGTGATGATCCGCGCCGACATGGACGGTCTTCCGGTGAAGGAAGATTCGGGCCTCTCTTACGCCTCGACCGTCACGCAGGAAGATATTGACGGCAAAGTGAAACCGGTGATGCACGCTTGCGGGCACGACACGCACATCACTTCGCTCGTCGGCACGGCGCGCGCGCTTGCGGCGCGGAAAGACCAATGGAAGGGCACGCTCGTCCTCATCGGTCAGCCGGCGGAAGAGCGCATCTCCGGCGCGCGCGACATGCTGGCGGACGGGCTCTACAAGCGGTTTCCAAAGCCCGATTACGCGCTCGCCTTCCATGTCGCGGCGGACCGCCCGTCCGGCAAAATCGAAGTGCCCCTTGGCGCTGCCTACGCCAGCTCCGACAGCGTCGACATCATCGTCCATGGCGTCGGGGCGCACGGCGCCGCGCCTAACAAGGGGATCGACCCCGTCCTCATCGCGTCGCAGATCGTCGTCTCGCTGCAATCGATCGTGTCGCGTTCCATCGAACCTTTGCAGGCGGGCGTCATCACGGTGGGCTCGATCCACGGCGGAACAAAGCACAACATCATCGGCGACCGGGTGGAGATGCAGCTGACGGTGCGCTCGCTCGACCCGAAGGTGCGCCTGCAGCTTCTTGACGGCATCGACCGCGTGGCGAAGGGCGTCGCGGTGTCGATGGGCGTTCCCGAAAAGCTGATGCCGGAAGTCATCCGCTCGAAAACGGAAACGACGCCGCCGACCGTCAACGACGCCGCGGCGGCGGCGATCGTCAAGGAAGCGCTGATCAAGGGCATGGGCGCTGACGCCCTCGTCGAACTGCCGCCCGAGGGCATGGGCGCGGAGGATTTTGCCTATTTCGTGACGCCCGAACTCGGAGTCAAGGGCGTCTATTTCGCGGTCGGCGGCACGCCTGTAAAGGACGTCGAAAAGGCGCCGTCGCACCATTCGCCGCTTTTCAAGGTCGAAGCCGAACCGGCGATCAAGGCGGGGACCGAGGCGATGGTGATCGCCGCGATGCGGCTCCTGAATGGTCAGTAGGCGGAATAAGAGCTGCGTCACCCCGTACGAAGAAGCCGATCCGGGGTCGACGCCTCCGGGCCCGTGCAAAGATGGACCCGGGGTCCGCCTGGGGCGGTCCCGGGGTGACGGACTAACCGGGCTCGATCAAATCCCACTTCTGGCCGTAAAGGTCCTCAAACACCGCGACGGTCCCATAAGCCTCCCGCCGCGGCGGCTCGAGAAATTTGACGCCCTTCGCCCTCATCGCGGCGTAACTCGAAGCGAAATCATCTGTGTAAAGAAAAAGAAGAACGCGCCCGCCCGCCTGCGCGCCGACAGCGGCCTCTTGCGCGGCGCCTTCCGCCTTGGCCAGCAGCAAGGAGCAGCTCCCGTCCGGCGGCGCGACGACGACCCAGCGCTTTGCAGGCGTCAGCGGCGCATCTTCAACGAGCGTGAAGCCGAGCTTTTCCGTGAACCACGCGACAGCCTCGTCATAATCACGGACGAGATAGGCGATAACGCCCAGCCTCATATGAAGATCGCGACCGACTGGCGCCCGGCGATGACCGGCTCGCCCTTGCGGCTCCAGACGAACATGTCCTGGCTCGAATAGCCTTCCGCCGCATTCTCAGCGCGGCTTTCGAGAAGCCACCAGCCATCCTCCGTAGTCGGATGATCGGTGAGGAAATTGAGGCCCCAGGTTATGGAGCTGATGCGCGCGGGCGCCGGGAACATCGGCGTCATCGCGGGCGGGGGCATGTCGGCGAGCGCGAGGAGGGCGGCCATCGATATCGCCATCGGATCGCGATGGCGTACCCAGAGAAAATGATCGTGCTCCGCTGACGACGTCATCGGCGCGCCGCCCCTGGCGAGTCGTACGTCAAAATTGCGCGCGAAGAGCGGCCCGTCGATCCCCGGCGGAAAGAAAAAGCCGGATTCATCCGGACCCGGAAGGTCCGGCGCCGGCGTAAAGTGCCGGTTGAACATCGACATACGCGCCGCCCCGAAGGCGAATACCGCGCGCGCCGCCAGGCCGCCTTCGCCGGAGAGGTCAGCGCCCACAAATGTCACCGACTTTCCCCGTCGCAGGATTTCGGCCTTGACCGACGCCTCGCCTTCGGCGGGGCCGATGAAAGAGATCTGCGCCGAGCGCAATGGCGGCAGGCCCGAAAACGTGTTCAACGCGCCTTCGAGACACAGCGCGGCGGTGAGGCCGCCATAGAACGTCCGCCCTTGCAGCCAGTTCCCGTCGACGCGCCCGCGAAAGCTGCCCCGCGCGGCCGCGAACGCTGCGATAACCTCCGTATAGGTCGCCATTATTCGGGCAATCCCGGGCAGCCCTGAGCCGCAGGGTGGGGGCCGTTGCCCTTTATCCACACGGGGCGAATGTCTTTTAGGTCGGGCCCCCGCCAGCGAAAGCCCGATCCGGCTCCAACAAGAGCGGCGACGGTATTCATGGAATGAGTCCCAAGCGTGCAGAAAGCACACCTCTAGTCGATGCGGCCCGCACTTGTAAGCCGCCGAAAGCAGCGCCCGGCGGCGCCAGGGGTTCGATTTGCGGCTCGCCGGCCATGTCGGGAGAGAGCGGGGTTGCGAGGCGGCCCCCCCCATCCGCGCGTCGAGTTCTTCGAAAGCCGTCCGTGCACGGCGCCAGGAAAAGTCCGCAAGAGCCAGATGCGAGGGTGGATCAAGGCGGCGGCGGGGGGCGCCGTCCTCGTCCCCCCAATCGTCACCCGCGCAGTTTGATGATCTCCGCCGAGCGGCCGAGCGCGCGCATCGCAGTTTCGACAATGTGCGGGGCGTTCAGGCGCGCCTGATCATACATCTTCATCGGGCTGTCATGGTCCTGATAGATGTCAGGCAGCGTCATCGTCCGGACTTTCAGGCCGCCGTCAATAAGGCCGTCGTCAGACAGGAAGTGCAGGACAAAAGCGCCGAAGCCGCCGCGCGATCCTTCCTCGACCGTGATCAAGACTTCGTGATGGCGGACAAGCTGGCGGATAAGGTCGTGGTCGAGCGGCTTGGCGAATCGCGCATCGGCGACCGTCGTCGAAAGCCCAAGCGCCTCAAGGGTCTCTGCGGCTTTCAGCGCCTCGCCGAGGCGCGTGCCGAGCGATAGTATCGCGACTTTCGTCCCTTCACGGACGATTTTCCCCTTGCCGATTTCGAGGATCTTACCGACTTGCGGAAGATCGACGCCGACGCCCTCGCCGCGCGGATAGCGATAGGCGATCGGCCCCTCGTCATACGCCGCGGCGGTTGCGGTCATGTGGACAAGCTCAGCTTCGTCCGAACACGCCATGATAACCATGTTCGGCAGGCAGCCTAAGAACGAGATGTCGAACGAGCCCGCATGCGTCGCCCCGTCGGCGCCGACGAGGCCGGCGCGGTCCATCGGGAAGCGCACGGGCAGTTTCTGCAGGTCGATGTCGTGCACGACGCTGTCATAGGCGCGCTGCAGGAAGGTCGAATAGATCGCGCAGAAAGGCTTCATGCCGTCGGCGGCGAGGCCGCCGGCGAAAGTCACCGCATGCTGTTCGGCGATGCCGACATCATAGCAGCGGTCGGGAAAAGCCTGCGCAAACATGTCGAGCGAAGTCCCCGACGGCATCGCCGCCGTGATGCCGACGATCTTCGGATCCTTCTCAGCCTCCTTGATCAGGGCCTGCGCGAAGACCTTCTGATAGGCGGGCGCGTTCGACGCCGCCTTGTGCTGCTTGCCGGAGACGACGTCGAACTTGACGACGCCGTGGCCCTTGTCAGCGGCCGCTTCGGCGGGCGCGTAGCCCTTGCCCTTCTTCGTCACGACGTGAACGAGCACCGGCCCGTCCTGCATATCGCGCACATTTTCAAGGATCGGCACAAGGTGATCGAGATTGTGCCCGTCGATCGGGCCGACGTAATAAAAGCCAAGCTCTTCAAACAGCGTCCCGCCCGTCACCATGCCGCGTCCGTATTCCTCGGCGCGCGCGAGTTTTTCAAACAGCGGCGCGGGGAGACGTTTCAACACCTGCTTCGAAATGCGGCGCACGTTCTGATAGACCTTGCCGGACGAGGCGCGCGCGAGATAGGCGCTCATCGCGCCGACCGGCGG
>DNZB01000121.1:0-5600 GCA_003506635.1 Parvularcula sp. | reverse complement strand
TCGTTGTCGTTGAGGATGACGACGAACTTCGTGCCGAGCGAACCGGCGTTGTTAAGGCCCTCATAGGCCATGCCCGCCGACATCGAGCCGTCGCCGATGACGGCGATCGCGTGATTGTTCTTGCCGAGGTGATCGCGCGCCCGCGCAAAGCCGAGCGCGGCGGAGATCGAGGTCGCGGCGTGCGCGGCGCCGAAGGGATCGTATTCGCTTTCGGAGCGCTTGGTGAAACCGGAAAGCCCGCCGCCAGTCCTGAGCGTGCGGATGCGGTCGCGCCGCCCGGTGATGACCTTGTGCGGATAGCACTGGTGGCCGACGTCCCAGACGAGGCGATCGTCAGGCGTATTGAAGACGTAGTGGATCGCGACCGTCAGCTCGACGACGCCGAGCCCGGAGCCGAGATGCCCGCCGGTAACGGAGACCGCGTCGATAACCTCGGCGCGAAGCTCGTCGGCGAGCTGGCGGAGCTGCCCTTTCGGCAGCTTGCGGAGGTCAGCCGGGACCTTCACCTGGTCGAGCAGCGGCGTTTCGATGGCCATGGTAACCCCTCAGACTGCAGGCGCAGCGGCCCGCTACTTTCGCACTTCTTAGGGGCTGCGTCGCAAAAAACCACCCCGGCCGGGTCGTTTGGCGGCGGAAATGGGGCGTTTCGCCGACCGCTGCATCGCCGGGGACACTATTCGAACGCGGCCGGCTCGGACCTGGGCCTGCCGTCGCCGGTGACGACAATTTTCTCGATCCGCTCCTGCGCCGAGCGAAGCTTGGCCTCGCAGTGCGCCTTGAGGGCCGCGCCGCGTTCATAGAGCGCGATCGAGTCTTCAAGCTCGACCGCGCCGGATTCGAGCTTGCGGACGATTTCTTCAAGTTCGGCGAGCGCCTTTTCGAAGGAGACGCCTTCAAGGTCGGTTTTCTTGGCCATGGCGTTTTCCTGCGGCGGATCGGGCGGCTTTTCAAGAGCGTTCAGGCGTACAGCCGGACCGGCAGGCGCTCATATCCGAGTACGAAGTTCGACTGCACGAGCCGCGGCTCGCCGACGACTTCGATCCATGAAAACCGCTTCAGGACCTCCTCCCACAGGATGCGAAGCTGCATTTCGGCGACCCGGTTGCCCATGCAGCGGTGGATGCCGAAACCGAAGGCGACATGGCGGCGCGCGTTCTCGCGGTCGATGATGAGGCGGTCGGGGTTCTCGAAGATGCGTTCGTCGCGGTTGCCGGAGACATACCACATGACGACGCGGTCGCCTTTGTTGATCGTCTGCCCGCGAAAATCCACGTCGCGCAACGCCGTTCGCCGCATATGGGCAAGCGGCGTCTGCCAGCGGATGATCTCTGAGACCATATTGGGGATAAGGCCGGGGTTCGCCTTGAGCTTGGTGAATTCGTCCGGGTAAAGATTAAGTGCGTAAACCCCGCCCGACATCGAATTGCGCGTCGTGTCGTTTCCCCCGACGATTAAGAGGATGAGATTGCCGAGGAAATCGATCGGGTCCTCGATCATGCGCGCCGTGCCGGGGTCGTGCGCCATCAGCGAGATGAAATCGAATTTCGGCGCGGCCCTCGCGCGCTCCGTCCACAGGCGCTGGAAATAGGGGAGGCACTCCTCGCCGAGGATGCGCATGCGCTCCTCGCGCGCCATCGTGTAATTGCCGACCAGTTCGGACGAAGTCGAAACGTCGGACCAGAACGGCAACAGGCGCCGGTCCTGCCATGGGAAATCGAAGAGAGTCGCGAGCATTTGCGTCGTCAATTCGATCGAGACGCGGTCGACCCAGTCGAATTCTTCGCCGACGGGAAGATCGTCGAGCACGGCGCCGACGCGCGCGCGCATCAGCGCTTCCAGTTCGGAAAGCCGCTGCGGCGCGACGGCGGGCTGCGCGGCCTTGCGCTGGATGTCGTGGATGGGCGGGTCCTTGGCGATGAACATGGTCGGCGCGAAATCAGCGGGCTGATCGCCGACGACAATGTTTCCTTCCGAGGAAAAATCGGCGTGGTTGGTGTCGACCGCGAAAATGTCTTCGTGCCGCGTCACTGACCAGAAGCCGCCGGAAGGCCCTGTCTTCGACCAATGAAGCGGCGCCTCGTCGCGCAGGCGCCTGAAAATAGCGTGATGGGCGCCCGCCCGAAAATAATCGGAGCGGCTGGGGTCGATGTCGCGCAACGGCGCGCTGAGCGGGCAGCGCTCGCCGCCGATCACTTCGGAGGCCATGGGGCGGCTCCTGCAGAAGGCTGCGGCAGCTTAGCACGGCGCCGGCGGCGCGGCATGGCGGTTTGACGCCTATTCCGCCGCGGCCGCCGCGCGCGCTGCCGCGTTCGCGCCGGCTGGCGGCTCATAGACGCGCCAGGACCAGAATTCATTGGATCCCTCCCGGCTGGCGCGCCGCCAGCCAAGCGCCCGCAGGCGCTTGTCGAGCATCCAGTTGAAATAGCCATGCGCGCAGAGCAGCACGTCGCCGCTGGCCGTTTCGCGGGTCAGCCGTTCAATCGCCTGTTCGACGCGGGCCCAAGCCTGGCAGTGGGACTCGACGCCATTCGGCGCGTAGCCGAAAACCCAGAAAAACCGGCTGATAACGCCCCAGCTCGTCGGCGATAATTTGATGAGCGGCACCGGCGGGGGCGGCAGCGGCGCTTCGACATAAAGGGGATCGGCCGGGACTTCGCGCCCGCCGCGCGTCGCCTGGCGTGCGGTTTCGATGGCGCGCGGAAGGGTTGATGAAAGCACCGTCGCTGATTTTGCCGCGAGATCGACAAGGCTTTGCGGCGGACGCTCGTCCGGGTGCAAGCCGGAGGCGTCATAGCGCACCCACCAGTCGCCATATTCGGCGGCGGTGATCTTTACGTCGCGCGACAGATTCGGGCGCCCGTGCCGCGCCGTGATGATACGCCCCGTCATTTTAGGCCGCCAATATTGTCCTGCGCCATTCCGGGCGGCCTTATCGCGCGGTTTTCAGGCCTCCATCAAGGCTGCAACATGGGCGGCAGCCGAGCGGGCGAGCGCGCCGAGGTCATACCCCCCTTCTAGCAGTGACACGATGCGACCGCCGCACGCCGCGCGGGCAACGCCGATGAGTTCGCGCGTCACCCATTCGAAGTCGGCTTCGGTAAGGGCAAGCCCGCCCAACGGGTCAGCGCGGTGGGCGTCAAACCCGGCCGAGATGACGATGAAATCAGGCGCGAAATCCGACAATGCCGGCAGCAAGATATCGCCCCAGGCGCGGCGGAACCTCTGCCCGTCCGATCCCGTCGACAGCGGGGCGTTCGCGACATTGTTGAAAGCGCCGCGATCGCTGGCGCGGCCGGTTCCCGGATATTGAGGCCATTCATGGCTCGATGCGTAAAAGGCGTTCGCGTCATGCCAGAAAATCGCCTCGGTGCCGTTGCCGTGATGGACGTCGAAATCGACGACGGCGACTCGATTTGCCTGATGTCCGGCGCGTGCGTGCAGCGCTGCAATGGCCGCCGAATTGAACAGGCAAAATCCCATCGCACGATCCGCGGGCGCATGATGGCCCGGCGGTCGCGAGGCGACAAATGCGTTTGTCGCCTCACCCGCATAGATCGCATCGACGGCGGCGACGGCGGCCCCCGCCGCGTGCAAGGCGGCGCCGAGCGAATGGGGTCCCATCACAGTGTCAGGGTCGAGGCGCACCATGCCGTCCTCCGGCGCGGACTCGTAGATCGCGTCGATATAGGCGACCTTGTGCGCGCGCGCGACTGCGCCGCGATCTGCGCGCGGCGCCGCGCGGCGGACAAGTCCGAAAAAGCGTTCGCTGGCGAGCGCAGAGCGCACCGCTTCATAGCGTTCCGCGCGTTCCGGGTGACCTGGCGGTGTTTCATGCTCGCCAAAGGCGTCATGTTCGTAAAGAATTGTCGTCATCAAAGGCCTTTCGCCCGAATGCGCTTTCCCTCATTAGGAAGGATGCGGTGATGCAAAGACAAGGGGGCGGGTGAGTGATCCGTCGTGTGGTTTTGGCTGTGGCGGCTCTGCTTGCCGCGCTCGCCGCCGTGATGGCGGGGCGGGCGCTGACGCTACCGGGCGCTTCGGCGACGGCGCAGACGCCGCGGGCTTTTGGTTCGGCGCAGGAAAATGCCGCTGCCGCCGCGCGCCTTGCCGAAGCGCTCCGGTTTGCGACGATCTCTTATGGTGACGGCCGCGCGCCGGATGCTGCGGCGTTCGAAGGGTTCGCCGCGTTCCTCGCGGCCCGCTATCCGGCGGCGCACCGGGCGATGGAGCGAGAAAGCGTCGGCCGTTCGCTGCTCTATCGCTGGCCGGGCGCCGGGAAGAGCGACCGTGCGCCGGTCGCCTTCATCGCCCATTTCGACGTCGTCCCGGTTGAACCCGGCACGGACGATCAGTGGACCTATCCTCCGTTCAGGGGCGTCGTCGCTGACGGTTTCGTCTGGGGTCGCGGCGCTATGGACGACAAGGGACACCTGATCGCGCTGATGGAGGCGGCGGAACGCCTCGCCGCCGCGGGGTTCGCTCCATCGCGCGATATCTACTTCCTGTTCGGCCATGATGAGGAGGTCGGCGGCGCCGAAGGCGCGGGCGCGATGCGCCGCCTGCTCGATGCGCGCGGCGTCCGATTCGAATGGACTCTTGACGAGGGCTCGGGCCTCGTCACGGGCGTCATCCCGAATGCGCCGCAGCCGATGGCCCTGATCTCGGTCGCTGAAAAGGGGTCGACGACGCTGAAATTCACAGCCACAGCGCCGGGCGGGCATTCCTCCGCGCCAGGGAAAGACACGGCGGTCAGTCTCGTCGCGAGAGCGGTCGTGGCCGTCGCCGATCACCCTTATCCGCTCGAGATCGACGCAGACATGGCCGCATTTTTGCGCTCGGTCGCGCCGCAATTGTCCTTCGGCGAACGCGTCGTCCTCGCCAATCTTTGGTTGACGGCGCCGCTCGTCGCATCCGCGCTGGGCGAACATCCGACGACGGCGGCGGCGCTGAGGACGACGACGGCGCCGACCATGATCGAAGGCGGCGTCAAGGTGAATGTGCTGCCGCAGACGGCGAGCGCGATCGTCAACTACCGCATTCATCCGCGCGACAGCGTCGCCGGCGTCAAGGCGCGCGCCGAACGGCTGATTGACGATCCGCGCATAACCGTCGAAGCGCTGGGCGGCGTCGAGCCGAGCCCTGTCGCCTCGACGGCGAGCGAGGGCTATCGCGCTATTGCGCAAACGACGGGCGAAATTTTCGGAACCGTTCAGACTGCGCCCTTTTTGACGCTGCAAGGCACCGACACACGTCATTATGTCGGCGCCGCGGACGACAATTTTCGCTTCACGCCGTTCGTCTACGGCCCGGATGACTTGAAGCGCATTCACGGCACGGACGAACGCGTCAGCATCCTTGATGTCGTTCGCGGCGCGGCGTGGTATGAGGCCTTGATGCGCCGCGCCGCCGGCTGAAGGAGGATAGATGCCGCAATATGACATGAAGATCGTCGACGCCGAGGATGTCACGGGCCGGCCGATCGAAACCCACGTCGCGGGCAAGCCCTTGCGCGAAGGCGGCGGCGACGAGACCTATCGCTGCGGCATGTGCAAGACGAAGCTGCTGGTGAACGTCGCCCACCACGACGCGCACGGCGCGGT
>DNZB01000360.1 GCA_003506635.1 Parvularcula sp. | reverse complement strand
GCGCAAGCGCACTTCCTGCTGGTCGCCGGCGCGCTGCGCCCAGACCTGGCCGTTGTCGAGGACAATAACAAGCCTTCCGCTGGCCGTGCGCGCAAAGTCGATCATCTTCGCCTCGGTCATTTCGGCCTTGGAGCGCGCCTTGCGCTTCTTTCGGCCTTCTTCGCTGCTCCGCTCTTCACGGGCGATGACCTGTTCCGCGCCGATACCGGTCGGCGCTGCGGTCTGCGGTTGCGGCGCGACGGGCGAAACCGCAGCGACGACAGGCTCCGGCGCATCCTCCTCGGACGCGAGGGCGACAGGCGGCGGCGGCGCGGCGTCCGTCGTCGCGACATCAACGCCGTCGAGCAAGCGCAAGGCGTTTTCAAGACAGGCGATCCGGTCGTTTTTCCCATCCGCCTGCGCGCGACAGGCGGCGATAAGATCTTCGGCGCGCTGCTGCGCAAGAGCGCCGCCGCCGACGCCGGCGACGAGGAGCGCCGCAAGGCCGGATAGAACCTTCTTCATGGTTGACCTCTCGCGATGAAACTTCTGGAGACCCGTCCTCAAGCGCTTCTTTCAGGCGGTTTCTGTCCTGCTTCCTGTCGATGCGCCAGAATGCTGCGAACGCCGGAATGTCGAGAATGCCCGTTCGCCGCCGCCGGGTCGAGAGCTGTCTTCAACAGACAATCGGCGGACGCTCCAATTGGATGCGCCCGCCGATAGGACTTGCAGCGCCCGCGCCGGTTCAGGATTGAACCGGCGCGGACCAGTTTCGGTAGCCGCGCTAGAAGCTCGCGCGCGCCGTAATGAAGTACGACCGTCCGAAGAAGTCGTATCCGGCTGACGAAACCGCGTTGTTGCGGTTCGGCCCGGCCGTGGGGTGAATCAGCGGCGGCGACTTGTCCGCAATGTTGTTGACGCCGACCGACAGCGAATAGTTGTCGCGCGTATAGCTGAGCGCGACGTCGTGGTACCAGATCGAGGGCACATTATCGACAATATGCACCAGAATGTTCGACGGCAGCGCCGGATTGAGCGGGTCCGGCGAGGGCAGCAGCGGATGCGGCAAAAAGGCCGGCGTATTGTCCTGCTGACCGGCGCCAAGGCGGCGATGCTCGGAGATAAGCGACCAGTCGCCCCATGAGAAATTCGACGCGACGTTGAAGCGAAGCTCCGGCGTGCCGATCTCGCCGACATTGTCGTCGCGGTCCGCCGGATCGAAGGTCTGGATCTCCTGTTCGATCTGATAGGACGTCGCCGTCGTCATGGTCCAGCGGACAGCTTCGCCCGCCGGCTCGAAAGGCAGGTCGACGCCGAACCGTGTATTGACGTCAATGCCCCTCGAAGTAACCTCACCAATGTTGAAGAAGCTGACATTGATGTTGTTGATGATGTTGCTCGACGCGCTGCCTGAATTCGGCCGCGAGATGAGCGAGCAGAACGGGCTCGTCCCGTTGGCGAATGTCAGGTCATTGAAGCAGCGGGCGATAATCAGGTCCGCCGTCGGCTCCGACACCGTGTCCTTGATCTTGATGTCATAATAGCTGACCGCAAGATCGAAATCGAACGCTTCCGTCCAGGGCTGCGAAATGGAGACGGTGCCCGTGAAGGTGCGTGAGGTTTCCGGCTCCAGATTCGCGTTGCCGCCCGACGTCGTCGGAATTGTCGTGACGCCCGACGTCCCGACCAGCGATGTGTCAAGACGGCCATTGAGATCCGAGTCGATGAACTGCGCGCCCGTGGCGACGCAATTGCTGACGAGGTTCACGAAGTTGGCCTCAGCGTCTGACCCCACATTGCCTAGGGTTGTCGCGATATTGTTGAAGATACAGGGGTCTAACGCGCCCGATACGCCGCCGCCCTGGTCGGCGAGGAACTGCTCGCGCAGGTTCGGCGCCCGGAACGACGTTCCATAACCGCCCGAAATCGAGACCCAGTCATTCGGGCGATATTGCACACGGGCGCGATAGGTCACGTCGCTGCCGAAATTCGATTCGTCCGTATACCGCACGGCGCCGTCGACGTTCAGCAACTCAATCCCCGGACGATCGGTGATGAGCGGGATATTCACCTCGCCGAAGAATTCGGTGAAGTGACGCGAGCCGACCGTCTGCCCCTCGACCAGCGGGTTTTCAGCGGCGTTTAGCCCCTGAACGCCGGTGATGTCGTTTTGCGAGTTGATCGTATCCTTGCGATATTCAAAGCCGACGCCGGCCGTGATCTCGCCGCCCCAGGGCGAATTGAAGAGCGAGCCGTCGATGAAGAGGTTCGCGACATATTGATCGATCGCCGTCCGGTTGGTCCGGTTGCCGATCAGGAACGCTGCTTCCTCGTCAGAGAAGACGCCCTCGCCATTCGGGCCGCCGGTGTAAAGGTCAAGCCGGGTGAAATCGATCGGCACGCATCCCGGCTGGGTGATGAAAGCGCCGACCTGGTTCGTCGGGTCCGGAATGGCGCAGGACAGCGATCCGTCAAAGTTCTGGACGACATTAAATGTCGCCAGAGTGAGATGCGGCTCGAACAGGATCGGCTGGGCGACAAAACCCGTGCCGCGGTCATAGGAGAAATAGGCGTCCCATTTCCAGTCCTTCTCTTCAAGCCAGCCGCCGCCGAAGCCCCCGCGCATGCCGCCGACGAACCTGAACTGCTGAAGTTCGAGATCGCGCGTCTGCGGCAGGCTGTCGAGCGTAAAGATCGGCGCGATATCGTCGCCGAACGGGTTGAGCGGGTTATCAACGAGGATCGGCGCGCCGGTTCCGTCGACGACCACATTGCCATTGGCGTCAAGCTGCTTGATGGCGCGCGGAACGTCGGGGAAGATCTGCTCGTTGGTGCCGATCGCAAAGGTCTGGCGATTGAAGTAAAACGCCTCGAAATAGAACTGGTTGCCGGTTCCGAACCAGTCGAGATCGACTTCGCCGCTGGTCATAAACGAAAAGCGTTCGAGATCGCCGACGAGGTCGCTGTTACGGCGTTCATCCTGATCGTTGTAGGCGTCAAAATAGGGAAAATTATCCCGGCACGTGACGCGGCCGTTCGCGGCGGTCTGAAGCGAGAAATCGCGAACGCCAGCCGGCGCCGGCGGCAGGCCGTCACAGGACGAAAAATTCGCAATGCCGATATCCGTCTGCCCCGGCGTGACGAAGAAGCGTGTGTCAAAGACGCCTGGAGGGTTGCCCGCTGAGCCGCCAATCGGTCCGCCGAGCGTGCCGGGCGGCAACGAGTTGTCGGAGGTAAAGCCGGAAAGGATGACGTTATCGAAGAAGCCGTCCCGGTTGATCGTGAAAACCGTTCCGTCCTGCGCCACGCGGATATCGCGGAAGGATGACGAAAAATCCCGCTCGCCTGCAAGGATGCGCTGGCGGTCGAAATATTCGGCGGCGAAGGTGATCCGGGCGCGGTCGCCCTGCGCGCCGGCCAGGAAGCCGACCTGCCATTGCGAACCGCCGTCCTCTTCCGGGCGCTCGACGTTGGTCGTGATTTCGAACCCTTCGAAATCATTGCGCAAGATAACGTTGACGACGCCCGCCACGGCGTCGGCGCCGTAAATCGAAGACCCCGCTTCCGTCAGGACTTCCGCCCTTTCGACCATCGAGAACGGGATTAGGCTGATGTCGGGCTGGGCAGGCGCGCCGCGCACGCCGGTCGCAGCAAGCCGCCGGCCATTCAACAAGATCAGCGTCCGCTCCGGCCCGAGGCCGCGCAGCGAGATGTTGGACGAACCGACGCCGCCCGTCGGCGGGGCCTCGGTCGCGTTAGAGTTGCCGGCGTTCGTATTGAGTGTCTGGTCGATCTGCGTGCCATTGGCGACGGTCGAGCGCGACAGAAGTTCCGTAATCGAGGTGACGCCGATCTGGCGGCTCTCGTCAACGTCGAGCGTCGTCAGCGGCGACGGGCTGGTGAACGCATCTCTCCGCAGGCGCGAACCGGTCACGACGACAGTGTCGCGCTCGCCCTCTTCAGTAGCGGCAGCGGCCGCAGCCGAACTTTCGGGAACCGTTTCGACATCTCCGCCCTGTTGGGCGAAAGCAGGCAATGCGTATGCGAAAGCAACGCCCGACAGGAAAGTCGAGCGCAGCAAATTGGAGCCTCTGATCTTGAGCATTTTTAGCGTCCTCCGCTTTTGTTTCTGATGGGATACATCGCCGGTC
>DNZB01000045.1:1342-3493 GCA_003506635.1 Parvularcula sp. | reverse complement strand
CACCGCATCGGCCGCACGGCGCGCGCCGGTGCGGACGGCGTCGCGATTTCCTTTGTCGGCGAGGACGAGCGCGGCTATCTGCGCGATATCGAGCGACTGACGCGGCTGAAGATCGACCTCGCCGAATTGCCGGACGGATTCGCCTCGCCGGCGCCCGCCGCCGCGACCGCCAAGACGCAAGCGCCGCGCGGCGGAAAAGGCCGCCCCGGCGGACCGCAAAAGCGCGGCCGGCGCCGTCCGCAAAGGCAGCGTCAGCACGCCGCAGCATAGAGAGCTGTTTCGCGCCGTAGACCTCCGGCGTCGGGCGCGAGAGCGCCGCGACGGCTGCGGTGCGTCGGCTTCCTGGTCCTTCGGCCGCGCGCGCCCGCCACCATGAACGCGACGGGCGAGCTTTGCGCTTCCCCCGCTCCGCGGATATTTGCATCCGGCCGCTCGCCCCGCCTATAAGCACCGCGCTTTCGCCGATGGAGGACGCCCATGGACGCTCTTTATATGATCATCGCCTTCGTCGTGGTGATGGTGCTCCTCAACCTTATTTCGACCGGCCGCGTCGATTAAGCGCCGTGCGCCGCCGCCATTGACGCACCATGATCGGCGACGCTCTCTTCATTTTTCTCGGGCTTGCGGTGCTGCTGGTCGGCGGCGATCTTCTCGTGCGCGGAGCGGTCGGGCTCGCCAGCGCGGTGCGGGTGCCGGCGCTTCTGGTCAGCCTCACCATCATTGCGTTCGGCACGTCCGCGCCGGAGCTTGTCGTTTCGGTCGCCGCGGTTTTTGAGAGACAGCCGGGCATCGCGGTCGGCAGTATCGTCGGCTCCAACATCGCGAATACGCTCCTCGTGCTGGGGCTTCCCGCGCTCCTCTATCCGATGACGGCGGACGTTCCGGGTCTCAAGCGCCATGGCTTTGTTCTGATCATCGCCACGGTGCTGTTTGCGGCGGCCGCATACGGCGCGGGCGGCGTCGGGCGTGCGACGGGCGCGGCGTTCCTGGCCGGCATCGTCGCTTACGTCGCGTTTCTCGGCTGGATGGCGAAATCAAGCCGCGCGCGCGATCCGGTCATCGACGAAGTCGCGGAATACAGCGATGGCGGCGGGACGCGGCTCGGCCCCGCGCTTGCGTATCTTGCCGCCGGGTTGATCGGCTTGCCCATCGGCGCCGATATTCTCGTCGAGCACGGATCGGCGTTCGCGAGCGCGCTCGGCGCACGCCCCGAGATGATTGGTCTGACGGTCGTCGCGCTCGGAGCTTCGATGCCGGAGCTTGCGACAGTTGCGGCGGCCGCGGCGCGCAAACGATCCGAAGTCGCCATCGGCAATGTCATCGGGTCCAGCATCTTCAACATATTCGCGGTCGGCGGGGCGACGGGCGTGACGGGAGGAATTTCATTCAGCGATGACGCGCTGCGCTTCGAGCTGCCGCTGATGATCGCGGCAAGCGTCGCGCTCGCCGGATTCGTCTACCTCCGGCGCGACATCAGCCGGATTTCCGGGCTGTCCTTCGTTCTTCTCTACGCGGCTTTTCTCGGCGCGCTTTGCTGCGGCGGGTTCGGGCGATGAACAGCGTCCTCGTCACCGGTGGAGCAAAGCGCGTCGGCGCGGCGATCGCGCGGCGTCTTGCGCGCGGCGGCTGGAAAGTCGTTATCCACCACCGCGACTCGGCGATGGAGGCTGACGCTCTTGCTGCCGAAATCGGCGCGCTGACGCTCACCGCCGATCTCGCCGATCCGGAAGCGGCCGAGGCCTTGCCCGCCCGCGCCGCCGAAATGCTCGGCGCGCCGCTCAGCGCCGTCGTCAACAATGCATCGGTTTTCGAATACAATACGGCGGCGACGTTCAAGGTGGAGGATTGGCGCCGCGATCAGACCGTCAACCTGTTGTCGCCGGTGCTCATCGCGAGAGCGTTTGCAAGGTTATTGCCGCACGGCCGTTCCGGCGCCGTCGTCAACCTAATCGACCAGAAAGTCTGGAACCTCAACACGGACTTCTTCAGCTATACGATTTCGAAAATCGGGCTGGAAGGCGCGACCCGGATGCTGGCGCGTGCGCTCGCGCCGTCTGTCCGCGTGAACGGCGTCGCGCCGGGTCTGACGCTGCCCAACCAATGGCAGACCGATGAGGAATTCAAAACCGTCGCCGCCGCGCACAACATCTT
>DNZB01000045.1:0-922 GCA_003506635.1 Parvularcula sp. | reverse complement strand
GCCGCTTCTTAATGACGACCATTATTACATCGTTCTCGAATCCTACCGTCTTGACGTCTCGATCGGCATTTACGACAGCGAACGCGCCAAGCCGCAGCCGGTTTCGGTCAGCGCCTCTGTCGCTTTCGCCCGGCGTCCGCGCTATCAGGACCGGATAACCGAAGTCGTCGACTATGACTTTCTGCGGCGAGAGATCGCAGCCCTGGTGCATGACCGACATATCAACCTGCTCGAAACGCTGTGCGGCCATATCCTCGATATCTGCCGGCGAAACGGCGCCAAGGGGGCGATCGTCCGGGCGAGCAAGACGAATGTTTATCCGGATGCGACGTCGATCGGCTGCGAAATGTCCTGGTTCGACAGCGGCGTTCTCATGAAAGCCTGATCTGTGGTGTACGAACAAAGCCTGCAATTTTCGTTTGAAGCCGCGCATGAACTCGGCGCCGCCGTGCGAGGCGAGGGGGACCACCCTTACGCGCGCATCCACGGCCATTCCTTCGTCGTCACGGTGACGCTGCGCGCCGGCGCGCTGACGTCCGCGGGCTGGATCATGGATTTCGCAGAATTGCGCCGGATCTCGGAGCGTGTGCGCGATCTGCTCGACCATCGCCTCTTGAACTTGATCGCCGGCCTTGAGCGTCCGACGCTGGAGAATCTCGCGGCGTGGATTTTCAAGGCGTTTGCGGCGGAGGTCGAAGGCCTCTGGCGCGTCGAGGTCGCACGGCCGACGCTGAACGAGCGCGTCGCCTGTTACGCGACCGGCTGATTATTCCGCCGGCGCAAAATCGCTCGCGCGGCGGCGCCGCGGCGCAGAAAGACCGTCAAGCTTCATCGTCAGGCGGATGACGCCGGCAAGTCCGATGAAGACGAGAAACCCGCCGAAGCCGAGCACGAGCGCGAAGAGGTAAGGGCTGCCGCCGGG
>DNZB01000336.1:4635-6358 GCA_003506635.1 Parvularcula sp. | reverse complement strand
TCCTTCATCGCTTCGGTCTCGCGATTGGGCGAAGCGACGGAACCTGAATCGAGGTGATCGCGGCCGATGACGACCGGCGCTTTCAGTTCGCCGCGCGCCACCATTTCGTTGAAAGCCAGTCCGAGACGATGACGATCGCCCAAACCGACCCAGCAGATGCGCGCGGGCAGGCCCTGAAACTTGATGCGCTCCTTCGCCATGTCGAGCCAGCGATGGAGATGCGCGTCGTCAGGGATCAGCTCCTTCACGCGGGCGTCAGTGCGGCAAATGTCTTCCGGGTCGCCAGAGAGCGCGGCCCAGCGAAACGGGCCAACGCCCCGGCAGAACAGCGGGCGTACATAGGCCGGCACGAAGCCCGGAAAATCGAAGGCGTGCGTAACGCCCTCATCGCGCGCGACCTGGCGGATGTTGTTACCATAGTCGAACACGGGAACGCCCATCGCCCGGAAGGCGAGCATCGCCTCGACATGCTTCGCCATCGAGGCGCGCGCTGCTTTCTCAACGGCTTTCGGATCGCGTTCGCGCGCGGCCAGCCACTGATCGACGCTCCAGCCGACCGGCAGATAGCCGTTGACGGGATCATGCGCGGAAGTCTGGTCAGTGACGGCGTCGGGCCTGGCGCCGCGCCGGATAAGTTCGGGAAGAACTTCCGCCGCGTTGCCGAGAAGGCCGATGGAGATCGCGCGCTTTTCCTTCGCGTACCGCTGAAGGCGCGCGAGCGCGTCATCGAGATTATCGGCCTGCTCGTCGAGATAGCGCGTTTCCAAACGCTTCTCGATGCGCGATTGCTGGCACTCGACTGCAAGGCATGACGCGCCCGCCATGACGGCGGCGAGCGGCTGCGCCCCGCCCATGCCGCCAAGCCCCGCGGTCAGGATCCAGCGCCCGCTAAGATCGCCGCCATAATGCTGGCGGCCCATCTCGACGAAGGTTTCATAGGTGCCCTGAACGATGCCCTGCGTGCCGATGTAAATCCACGAGCCGGCCGTCATCTGGCCGTACATCATCAGACCCTTTTTATCGAGCGCGTTGAAATGCTCCCACGTCGCCCATTTCGGCACCAGGTTCGAATTAGCAATGAGGACGCGCGGCGCGTCCTTGTGCGTCGGAAAGACGCCGACCGGTTTTCCCGATTGCACAAGCAGCGTTTCGTCATCATTGAGGCGTTCCAGCGTCTCGACGATTTTGTCGAAACACTTCCAGTCGCGCGCGGCGCGCCCGATGCCGCCATAAACGACGAGGCCATGCGGGTCTTCGGCGACCTCAGGATCGAGATTGTTCATCAGCATCCGCACGGCCGCTTCCGTCGTCCAGTGCTTCGCCTTCTTCTCCGGGCCGCGGCGTGCGCGCACCACCCGCGTGTTTCGCCTGCTCCCGCTCATTTCCGCCCCATGGTTTTCGCCCGGTCGATCGCCATCATGATCCGCTCGTGCGCGACCTTAAGGCTCGCCCATTCGCCGACCGTCGCGGTCTTGCCGGGTTCAAGGTCCTTGTAATGCTTGAAGAAGTGCTCGATCTGCCGGACGAGCAGGGACGGCAGGTCCATGTGCGTTTTGACGTCCTTGTAGAACGGGTTCAGCGCATCGACCGGCGCGGCAAGAATTTTCTCATCGACGCCCTTTTCGTCATCCATCAGGAGAACGCCTATGGGGCGCGAGCGAATGACGCTGCCGGCGATCACCGGCATCGGCGTCACCACGAGGATATCGAGCGGATCGCCGTC
>DNZB01000336.1:0-4261 GCA_003506635.1 Parvularcula sp. | reverse complement strand
ACCGGCTGGCCGCCCTGCGGGATCTCGACGAAGGCGTTGACCTCTTGCGGGGGCTTCCTGCCGGGCGGGATTTGCGCGATGTCCATCAGTGCTCCTCGACTTTCCGGCCGGCGATATAGAGAACGTCCGGGCCCGGATGACCGATCCAGTAGCTGAGTTCAGCAGGATGATCGACCGGCCAGACAGCGATGTCGGCGGCTAGCCCGGCCTTTAATTTTCCGCACTCGTTTTCGAGGGCGAGCGCCTTTGCCGCGTTGCGCGTCATCCCGGCAAGGCACTCCTCCGGCGTCAGGCCGAACAAGGTCGCGCCCATCGACATCGCGAGCGTTGGAGACAAGATCGGCGCGGTGCCGGGGTTCAAGTCCGTCGCCAGCGCCATCGGCGCGCCATGCTTGCGGAAGAGCGCGACCGGCGGCTTCGTCGTCTCCTTCAGCGCATAGAACGCGGCGGGCAGCAGCACGGCGACCATGCCGGCTTTGGCCATCGCCCTGACGCCTTGCTCGTCGACATGTTCGAGATGATCGGCGGAGAGCGCGCCGAACTCCGCGGCGAGGGCCGCGCCCTTCATGTCGGACAATTGCTCGGCGTGGAGCTTGACGCGAAGTCCGTTCTTCGTCGCCGCGCGAAAGACCGTGCGCGTCTCTTCAAGCGTGAAACCAATCCCTTCGCAGAACGCATCGACGGCGTCGGCAAGCCCAAGCGTCGCGACCGATGGAATCATCCGCTCGGCGACGAGGCGGACATAGCCCGCGCGGTCGTTCGAATATTCGGGCGGCAGCGCGTGGAGCGCCAGCAGCGTGCGCTTCACGCGCATCCCGGCCGCGCGCGCCGCCTCGCCGGCGGCGACCAGCATCTTTTCCTCATCGCCCGGCGTCAGACCGTAGCCGGATTTGATCTCGACGGTCGCCACGCCGCCGCGGCGCAAGACCTCAAGACGGGGCAATGCGCTTTCGACAAGCTCTTCGAGCGAGGCCTCGCGCGTCGCCCTGACGGTCGACAGGACGCCGCCGCCTGCGCGCGCGATTTCTTCATAGGTCGCGCCGAGCTGGCGCATTTCAAATTCGGCGGCGCGATCGCCCGCAAAGACGAGGTGCGTGTGACAATCGATCAAGGCGGGCGTCACCCAGCGTCCGCCCAGAAACTCGACATGGTTCGCCTTGGGCGCGCCAGCGGCGGGTCCTGCATAAGCGATGCGCCCGCCCTTGACGCCGACCGCGCCGCTGGAAAATGCGCCATAAGGGCCCGGAACCGCCGGGTCCATCGTCGCAATCCGCGCGTCAGTGAGAAGGATATCGAGCAAGGGACTTTTCTAGCGTTAAGAACCCCGGTCTATACAGAGTTCCTGGGGACGCCGCCAATTGGGAGCGCGGGATGCAGCAGTCGAACGAGTCGGAATGCCGGGGGTGGCGCTCGATCGCCGACCTTCTCACCGCCGACATGTCCGCGCCGGTCGCGCTGATCGGGGCGCCGCTCAATGAAAAGTCGCTGACGCCGGGTCGCTGCGATCTCGCGCCCAAGGTCCTGCGCGAAACGCTGAAGCGGTTTTCGGTCTTTGATGTTGAGACCGAAGGGGACTTGACGTCCTTGCGCGTATTCGACGCCGGCGATCTCTTTTTGAAGACGCGAACGCCGGAGGAATCTTTCGCGCCGGTCCGTGACCGCGTTTCGGCGCTTGCGCAAAAGCTCGTCATTATCGCCGGTGGAAATAACGCGGTGACGCGGCCCGGCGTTCACGGGCTCGGGCCTCTCGCGAATACGGGGCTCATCGCGCTCGATGCGCATTTCGACTTGCGCGACACCGACTGCGGCCTGACGAACGGAAACCCGGTTCGCGCGCTGATTGAGGACGGTCTGCCCGGCGCAAACGTCGTGCAGATCGGCCTTGCGCCGTTCGCCAACACGCGCCGCGCCTTCGAATTCGCAAGGGCGCAAGGGATCGCGGTGCGGACAATCGCTGACGTGAAAGCCTGCGGCGCCGCGGCGCTGGTCGAGGAGGCGATTGAGCTTCTATCGGCGCGCTGCGAGCGGATTTACGTCGACTTCGACATTGACGTGATCGACCGGGCGCAATGCCCCGGCGCGCCGGGCGCAAGGCCGGGCGGGATGGCGGCGGACGAATTCTTCGCGGCGGCGCGCATGATCGGCGCCTGCCCCGCTGTCGCCGCGGTCGACCTTGCCGAATTCGATCCTTCGCTTGACCATTCCGACATCACCGCGCTGACGGCGGGGCGGTGGTTTGCTGAAATTCTCGCCGGTTTCGCTGCGCGGCCGTGATGCCGGGGCCTCAATTGACGGACGCCGGCGCGCCGGTCCGCGTCAGGGCGCGAGAGGCAAAGCCGATGTTCGATCTGGCGGCCGCGCGCGGCGCTGACACCGGCGCGATCTTGCGCCAGCTGCATCTGGACGCGGCGATCTTTGAAAACGACGGCGTCATGGCGCTCGGTGATTATTTCCGCGCGCAAGACGCCATTGCCGCCGCGCTGCAAGACGAGACGATGCGCATGTCGGCGCGGCAGCTGTTGCCGGGCACCACGGATTTCGTGCTCGCCCAGCTTGTCGGCGCCGGCTCGCTCGCCGACGCGATGAAAACCCTCGCGCAGTCGTTCAATCTTCTCCATGGCGGAGAGTTCAACGCGGTGCGGCGGCGCGGCGACGTGATCGCCTTCGTCATCGACGACAGGCGCTTTCCGTACACGATGCAAGACAATCCGGCGTTCCTTCGGTTCTCGCTCGAGTGCGTTCAGATTTTTCTGCACTGCGTGCTCGTCGCTGTCTCGCGCCCGCATGCGAATGCGGGCCTGCGCCGCGTGTCGGTGACGCGAGAGCGGCGGTCGGCGGAGGCGCTGCATCTCGACTTCTGGGGCGCGCCGGTGCGGTTCGGCGCGCCGGTATATGCGCTCGACTACAGCTATGACGCGGCTACCGCCGCGGTCACGCCGCCGGGCGCGCTGGCTTTGAAAGCATCGGCGGTGCTTGCTGAGATCACCGCGGCGGCGGGGGCGGCGCATTCGGCGGGGCAGGGCGCCGAAACGGCGGATTTCGTCCGCCGCGCGCTCGCTCGCGGCGTCATCGACCAGACCCGCATCGCCGCGCTCGCCGGGGTCAGCGCCGCCACCTTGCGCCGTAAACTCGAAGCGGAAGGGACGAGCTTTCGCGACCTTCGCCAGATGGTCCTCAATGAGGCGGCAAAGGCGCTCCTGCTCCGCCGCAAGGGCGTCGCCGAAGTCGCTGACGAACTGGGCTTTTCAGACTTTCGGGCCTTTAACCGGGCGTTCAAGGCGTGGAACGGGGAAACACCGAAGGCCTTCGCAGAGCGGCTGAAATCTGGCGCCGTTTGAGCGAAAATGTCCACTTCCTGCGATCGGTCCTGTCATGGGACCCCGCTGTCCCGCAACTTAAACTCAATTAATCAAGCGCGCATGCACAGGCGCGCTCCTGGGAGGGAACAATGACCAATAGGCACTGGACACGCGCCGCTATTCGGGCGTCGGCGCTCGGCTTTGCATCGGCCTTAGCGCTCGCCGCCGGCTCCGGCCCCGCCTTCGCGCAGGAAACCGCCGCAAGCGGGTCGACGGATGAGATTATCGTTTCGGCCCGCCGCCGCGATGAATCGCTGAAAGACGTGCCGATCGCCGTGTCAGCGTTTGACGGCCGGCGCCTCGAGGAGATCGGCGCGCTCGACCTTACCGACATCGAAGCCGTCACCCCGAACGTCACGCTTGAGGTATCGCGCGGCACCAACTCGACGCTGTCGGCGTTCATTCGCGGCGTCGGCCAGCAAGATCCCGTCGCGGGCTTTGAGGCGGGCGTCGGTCTTTATGTTGACGATGTCTATCTCAATCGTCCGCAAGCGGCGGTTCTCGACATCTACGATGTCGAGCGCATCGAAGTGCTGCGCGGGCCGCAAGGAACGCTCTACGGGCGCAACACGATCGGCGGCGCGGTCAAATATGTCACCCGAAGGCTGACGGACGATCCTTCCGCCTCGGTTCGCCTGACCGGCGGCAATTACGGCCAGTTTGACGCTGTCGGGACTTTCAGCCTGCCGCTGCTGAAAGACAGCGCCATCGGCGATCTCAGGATCGGCGGCGGGGTCGCGTACCTGACGCGCAACGGCTTCGGCGANNGGCGTCGGTCTTTATGTTGACGACGTCTATCTCAATCGTCCGCAGGCGGCCGTTCTCGACATCTACGATGTCGAGCGCATCGAAGTGCTGCGCGGGCCGCAAGGAACGCTCTACGGGCGCAACACGATCGGCGG
>DNZB01000335.1 GCA_003506635.1 Parvularcula sp. | reverse complement strand
AGCGCGGCGCCGAGCGCGGCTTCGATCGGCACGAACATGATGACGAAGTCGAGCCGCGTGCCGACCCGCGCCTGATATTCTTTCGAGGCAAGGCCCTTCATATGATTGCGCAGCGATCGCGCATGGGCGCTGAGGCGTTCGGCGCGCGCGTCCTCGCCCGTTTCATTGACGAAGGCTTCGAAATCGACGAGCGACACTTTCGAGTCGATGATAAGGCGTTCGCCGGTCGGCAGATTGACGATGTAATCGGTGCGCGCGCGCCCGTCCTCTCCGGCGAACGTCTCCTGCCGCGTATATTCTACGCCTTCCCGCATGCCGAGGCGGCTGAGGATCGTATCGACGATCATCTCGCCCCAGGCGCCTTGCATTTGCACGTCGCCCTTCAGCGCGCGCGTCAGATTCTCGGCCTCTTTGGACACCGCGGCCGATTGTTTCGCGAGTTGTTCGATCTGCTGTTTCAGCGAGCCGTGCTGCTTCGACGTCTCGACATGCGCATCGCCAAGCGACCGCTTGAAGTCGTCGATGTCTTTCTTCAGAGGCGCCAGAAGCGCGTCGATCTGCTCGCGGTTTTGCGCCTTGAACGCCTCGCTGTGGGATTTCATCAGCGCGCCGGCGTTTTCGCTGAAGGCAAGACGCATCTCCTCTTTCGCCTGTTTGAGATTGGCGATCTCGCGTTCAAAGCCCCTCGCCTCCGCGCGCAGCGCCGCGAGCGAGCGGTCGAGGCTGTCGCGCTCGGCGCGCAAGACCTCCGCCGCCGCGCCCGCCTTTTCCACCTGGATCGCATGCGCGCCAGCGCGCGCTTCGGCCGCCGCCAGCGCGGCATCGGAGCTGGCGCGCGCCCGCGCCAATTCGTCGGCCTCGGCCCGCAGCGCGGTCAATTCGCGCTCGGCGCGCGCCCCAGCCCTGGCGCGCTCTTCCATCCGCGACAGCCGCAGCGCCGCGAGCGCCAACAGGCACAGCAGCGAGCCGGCGCCGACAAGGGCCCAAAAGAGAGGATCCTGAAAGATTGGGGGCATCGGCGGCCTTCTCGGAACAAAAAAGGAACACTCTTCCGCTTCAGGTCACGAAGTCAAGCCGCCTGCGCGCCCACCTTTGCGAGCGGGCGCGACCCCGGCAAAGTAGCGGCGAAACCTGCAAGCGATGACGACAAATCATGAATGCGCCAGAGACCTTCACCGATGAACTCCTGATCTCCGGCGGCATGATGGCCGCGACGGTCTTCTTTCATGCGATCATCATCACCGCATCCTCCGTCATCATGCGTACCGCCGGGCAGAGACTCTGGGGACCGGTGCGCTTCATCCGTGACACCCTGGTGCTGTCCGCGGCGAGCTTCATCCTCCTCGCCGCCCATAGCGCGGAGGCTGCTGCATGGGCGTTCGTAATGATAAAGATCGGAGCGTTTGGCGCGTTCGAGGAAGCCTTTTACTTCGCCAGCGTCGCGTTTACGACGCTCGGTTTCGGCGATGTCCTGCTGCCGCCGGGCTGGCGCCTGCTGGCCGGGGCGATTGCGGCGGACGGCTTCATCCTGTTTGGGATGTCGGCGGCGTTCCTGTTCGAAGCCGTGCGCAAGGCGCGGATCGGCGATCCTACCTGACCGGCGCGCCGCACCTGGCGCAAATCGCAGCAGGCCGGAATCGGCGATTTGCGCCAATCCTTTGTCGGGTCGCTTGGTTCTGAAATAAATCAGGGACGTCGTTTTTTGCGTCACGCGCCTATTGCAGACGCGCGACGGCGCCGTCAGCGATGGTCGCCAGCCATTTGCGGTCCGGCCGAACGCGGACCAGCACGGAAACGCCGATTGCGGTCGCCAGAAGATTGCGGGCGGCCATATCCGGATCGACATCGGCGCGCACGGCGCCGCGCCGCTTGGCCTCGGCGACGGCGGCGGCGAAGAACGCCGCAACGCTGGCGTGCATGTCCGTGACGATGCGCTTGATCTCAGCGTCGGCGCCGCCGAATTCCACCGCCGTATTGTTGAGGAGGCATCCGCAATTTGGCCCGCCGGCGATCTGGCCCTGCGAGAAAAAAAGCAGAAAGCCGCGAATTCTTGCGAGGGGATCGGACGTCGCCGCAAAATAAGGCAGCACGGCGTCCCGCACCCAATCATGATAGCGCTGAAGCGCCGCGAGAAAGACGCCGCGCTTGTCTCCGTACTCGGCGTATAGCTCGGCGCGGTTCGAGCCGGAGGCGTCGACCAGATCGCCGATGGAAGCCGCAGCGTAGCCCTTCTGCCAGAACGTGGCGATGATCGGGTCAAGATCGGCTGGCGAAGGTGCGATCGTTCCAGGCATTGTCGCTTCTGAAGTACTATGGGATGAAAATTAGGGTATTCTGTTAATAAAGTCAAAGACGCCCCGACCGGGCGGCGCGCCCTCCGGCTTCGTGGGGCCGGGCCCAAACGGGGAAAATATCGCCCGCCGCCGGACCGCGCGCTGCGGGCCGCGTCACGGCTCGAAAATATCCTCGATCCGCCTGCCGAAAAGCTTCGCCAGCGTAAAAGCGAGCGGCAGGCTTGGGTCGTATCTGCCGGATTCGAGCGCCTGGATCGTCTGGCGCGAGACACGGGCGAGTTCGGCGAGGCGCGCCTGGCTCCACCCTTTTTCGCCGCGAAGATCGCGCAAGCGGTTTTTCATCGGTAGGCGCGGCCGATCAGCATGCGGATGGTCGCGTAGACGACGGAAAAAGCGGGCGCGATGAAGACGATCGGCGCCGTCGGCGCGTCCAGCACCAGCTCGGCAAGGCCCCAGCCGCTCGCCGCAACGATGATGATCCCGGCGGCGAGCGCGATCGCCTTCAGTTCAAGACCGCGCTCGAATTCGTCGAATGACCGATGCCACCAGATGTAAACAAGGAGCCAGACCGCCAACACGCCGACCGCCGCGGCGACGGCGGCGGCGGAAGCTGCGCCCGACCCCGCGCGGTCCGCGAAGACGACGAAGGCGAGAAAAACGCCCCCCAGCGCGAGTTCAATCATCGACTGGCGCGCGCGCCGCAGCAATCGCCCGCGCGCATGACCCGGCGTCTCGCCTTCAAGCTCAGTCACGTTGAACCCTGCTCACTGATCGCCGCGCCGGAACGGGCGCGTCAAGAATCCGAAGACCGCCTTCCGGCTCTCAAATAGCGTGATTCCAAGCACCCCCGCGGTCACCCAGAACGCGACCTCCAGCGACAGGGCGCCTGCGACGACGGCGGCCGTCCATTCCCGAAGGCCCGGGTCGGCGACGGCCTTGTAGATGAAAATGGCGATCCATAGCGAGACGGCGATCCCCCAGGCCGCTGCGACGATCATTTTCTTCATGGCTTCAACGCACCTTCCAATTGACAAGCTTCCTTGACATATGTGGGTATACGGCCTATGTCAAGCATACTTGGCAACTGGTCAAACGCATTGTCCCGCGCTTTGGTTCTCTTCGCCGCATTGGTCGTGATCGCGGCGGCTGTTCTCGCGCTGCGCGCCGGTCCGCGCGAGGCGCCTGGTCGACACGTCTTTCCGGAACCAGCGCCGCTGCTCTTCTTCTGACGCGCTTGCCCGTCCCCGAAGCCGGGGCTAAACCGCGCGCATCAACGAGAGCGCAGATCGATTCATGACCACAACCCGCACTGAAACGGACACCTTCGGCCCCATCGCGGTCGAGGC
>DNZB01000051.1 GCA_003506635.1 Parvularcula sp. | reverse complement strand
CAAGGACGGCCTTAATTCCGAAACGCGCGCGATCGCGATGAACGCCGGCTGGCGCTGGGACATTCCGCTGACGAACCGCAGCGGCAACGGCTATGTCTATTCGTCGGACTTCATTTCGGCGGACGCGGCGGAGCGCGAGCTTCGCACGGCGCTAGGCCTTCTCGATGCGGACGCCCCGGCGCGTCACCTCAAAATGAAGGTCGGGCGCGTCGACCGGCATTGGGAGAGGAACTGCCTCGCCGTCGGCCTCGCCCAGGGTTTCATCGAACCCCTGGAAGCGACGGCGCTGCACCTCGTACAGGCGACGATCGAAGGGTTCATCGAGACCTTCGAAAAGACCGGGTTCGAGGACGCCGGACGCCGCAGATTCAACGAACGGATCAACGCGCGCTTCGAGGGCGTGCGCGATTACATCGTCTGCCATTATCAGGCGAGCTTTCGCGACGACGCTGAATATTGGCGCGCGAACGCGGCGAATTCGAAGCGGTCGCCGTCGCTTCAATCGATGATGAATTGCTGGCGCGCCGGCAGCGACATTCGCGAGGAGGTGCGCCGGCAGGACATCGGGAAATATTACACCGACATGTCCTGGACTTGCCTTCTCGGCGGCTATGGCGATTATCCGCGCGAGCTTCGCGCGCCCGCGCCGGAAGAACGACGATTCGACATGGGCGTCATCGACGATTTCATCGAGCGCGCATCGCTGAACTTTCCGGACCACCGCGCCGCGCTGTCGTCGTTGCAGGCGGCGGAATGAGCCTGCCCCCGCCGCTCGCGCTGGCGCCAGCGCCGCGCCTTGCGATTGAGAAGATCGGAACGGAAGGGAATGCTGTCGCGGTGATCGACGGCGCGCTGACGACGCCCGACGATGCGATCGGTCTCGCCGCGTCGCGCAATTTCACGCCGATCGGCCCCTATTATCCCGGCGTTCGCGCTTCGCTTGGCGGCGAGACGGCGGCTGCGTTCGCGGCGGGCTTGTCGCCGGTCATCGGCGAGGCGCTCGGGCTTTCCGCGACGCGATGGCGGGGCGAGGCGTTTTTCTCGATCGTGACGGCGGCGCCCGACAGCCTCGCGCCCATTCAGCGTCTGCCGCATTTCGACGGCCTTGAGGAATCGCGTGTCGCGGCGCTCGTCTTTCTTGCGCATGCGGATTTCGGCGGCACGTCGTTCTATCGCCACCGCGCCACCGGATTTGAGGCGATCACCGCTGAGCGCTATCCGCTTTACGGCGAGGCGCTCAAGGCCGATGTGGCGCGGCACGGCCTTCCGCCCCCGGACTATATCGGCGACGGCGCGCCGCTTTTCGACGAAATCGCGAATTTTCCGCCGGCTTTCAATCGCCTTCTCCTTTATCGCGGCAATGTTCTCCATTGCAGCCGGATGCGGAACACGCACGCGCTGAGCGCGGATCCGCGGCGGGGGCGTCTGACGATAAATATGTTTTTGCAGCCGGCGTAAAGTTCACCGCTTAAATTTCGTCAACCGCAGGGCGCGCCTTCGGTCAGCGTTTATCAGGCCGCGCAGTTCGCCTTGACGTAATCCGCGTGCCCGGGCGCGGCGGCGGCGGCGCGGTCGATCAGGGTGCGGATATTCGCCAGGAATTCGTCAAGTTGCGATTCGCTGAGGCCGTCCGCGAGCGGGTGATAGCGCAAAGGCGCGATACGCTGACCGATCATCACCTGAAGCCAGCCTTGTTCCGTGAACAGCTCCTCATGTTCGCGGTAGATGCGGCCCGTCGAGCGAAAAAGATCGAGTTTGGCGGCGAGCGCCTCCGGGACGGCCATCTCGCGCCGCTCGATCCAGAACGGCGAATCCGTCCGTTCGTTCGCGTGATAATGAAGGATGATGAAATCGCGGATGCGTTCGAATTCGAAGCGAGACTGCCGATTGAATTCGTCGATCAGCGCCGCATCGAAATGACGGTCCGGGAACATTGAAACAAGCCGGCTGACGCCCGACTGAATAAGATGGATCGAAGTTGATTCAAGCGGCTCCAGAAAGCCGCTCGCAAGGCCGAGCGACACGCAGTTCTTCACCCACTGGCGCTTGCGCATGCCGGTGACGAACCGCAAAAGGCGCGGCTCGCCGAGCAGTTCGCCTTCGAGATTTTCCTTGAGAACCGCCGCGGCCTCATCGTCCGAGATATGGCGGCTGCAATAGACATGGCCGTTCCCGACGCGATTTTGCAGCGGGATGGCCCACTGCCAGCCGGATTTGCGCGCGCTCGCCTGCGTGTAGGGGCGAATGGCCGCCCCATGCGCGCAAGGCGCGGCGACCGCGCGGTCGCAAGGGAGCCAGTGCGTCCAGTCCTCGTAACCGGCGGCGAGCGCCCCTTCGATGAGAAGCCCGCGAAAGCCGGAGCAGTCGATGAAAAACTCGCCGTCGATGCGGGCGCCGCCTTCCAGCGTCACGCCCTCAATGAAGCCGTCAGCGGCGCGCCGACGCACCTCGACGATCTTGCCTTCGACGCGCCGGACGCCGGCCGCTTCCGCGCGACCGCGCAGGAACCGCGCATAAAGGCTCGCGTCAAAATGGAAAGCGTGGCGCGTACCGGTGAGGCGCGACGAACCAATACGCTCCATGATCGCGAAGCGGTCGCGGATGGCGATCTGGTGATTGACGGAATAATCCCAGAGCGAACCGCCCTTGCCCGCCGCGACGGCGCGCAGCCAGTAATGGTGAAAGGGCGTCAGGCCGAGCGCCATGCCGATATCGCCGAAGGCGTGCATATAGCTGTCGCCGAGCCGCCCCCAGTCATTGAACTGGATGCCGAGCTTGAACGTGCCGTTCGTCGCTTTGAGAAAGGCGTTCTCGTCGATCTCGAGAAAATTGTTGATGTGACGGATCTGCGGAATCGTCGCCTCGCCGACGCCGACGATGCCGATTTCCTCCGATTCGATCAGCGTGATGGAAAGCGCCGGGCCAAACGCCTTCGAAAGCACCGACGCCGCCATCCACCCCGCCGTGCCGCCGCCGACGATGACGACGGACCGGAGCGGATCGCGGTTGGGCGGCGGCGAGAATGTCATGCAGCGAACCTAACGCGTCGGCGGCGATTGTCGAACGGTGAAGGCGCGCCTCTTTGCCTTCCCCTTGTCGGGAGGCGAAGAAGCGAGCAGCGCCCGAACCACAAAAAA
>DNZB01000100.1:1077-10736 GCA_003506635.1 Parvularcula sp. | reverse complement strand
TCGTAGACGTTCTGCGTCACCTGCGCGATCACCGTCCCGGGGAGATCCGAGTTGACGCCCGTAATGAGGCTCGCCGGGATGACGGTCCCCGCCATCACTTCGAAGGGCGACAACGGATCTTCGATGCGATGCGGGTTGTCCGTATCGCGAGCATCCCGATCGTCCAGAAAAGCGAGTTTCCTGATCTGCCGGTTCGGATCGTCGTCGTGCGCCGCGCCGAAGGGAACTTGCGGCGCGCCAGGACCGACATTGAAAGGCCGCGCTGCGACAGCATCCGAACCGACGTTTACGGGGGCCCTTGCCGGACCGCCGGCATTCGACTTTAGCTGAAAGAACACGCCGGCCTGGCGCGCGTCGCTGGCGATTTGCGCTTCCCGCAAGGCGGCCTCGCGCGCTGCGCCCGCTTCCGGCGAATTGCGAAACGGCGTCGGCGACAGCGCCGCAAAATCTTCCGTGTCGAGATAGCCGAGCTGGTCGGTCGCTTCTTCGGCCTCGAGGAAGGCGGCGCCGAGATCACCGGGCAGCGGGCGCCCGAGTTTCGGCGTGGATTGAACCTCATCATAAGATTTCGGGAGCGCCTCGAGGCCCTCCGCCTTCGGCTTGGTCTCGGTGTTGTAGAGCTCCTTCGCCTTCTCCTCGCCCATCGCGCGCGGGGGACGCAAGGCGACGCTCATGGCGCCGAAGATAAGGAGCCCCGCGCCGCCCGCTGCGATCATCAGCGCGGTGCGATTGAGCCGCGTCACCGGCCGGGGCTTGGCGCGCAGCCGCAGCGCTTCGGGCGGCTCCTTGGGGCGCGGTTTTTCGAGGGCGGCGCTCATGTCAGGTGCGCCCTTTGAGATCGTCGCGGACAATGCGGACGACGTCCTGGCGTTTTTCGCCGAGGCGAAGCTCGGCCGCCGAGAACAGCCGATCGACGACGTAGTAGCTGCCGCGCATGCGGTAATTGACGAGTTCCGGCTCGCCCTTGGCCGAAAGCACGAACAGGGGCGGCGCTTCGCCTTGCGCGATCGCTTCGGGGAACTGGATGAAGACCTGCCTACCATTGTCGAAGGCGCGGATGGGCCGCCAGTGCGGGCGATCGCCCTCGATCGCGTAACGGAACTTCAGATCGTCGGGATTGACGCTGGCGGCGATGACGCTCGCGGCCTTCTCCATGTTTCGATCATTCTCATTACGACGCTTAGCTAACTGGTCCTGTGGATAGGTCCAGGAGATCGCCGCCATGTAGGTTTCGCGGAAGGAGCGGAGCTCCAAATGATAAGCGCGCCGGTCAGTCGCGATAACGAGATTGGTTTTGAGACCCGACGCAATCGGCTTCACGAGGATATGGGTGCGTTCGGCGGCGGCGTCGCCGCTGCGGCCGGCGCCGCCACTAATTGTGTCGCCGACCACCCAGCGCACAGTGTCGCCGGCGGAGACGGAGTTGAGCCGCTCGCCGGGTTCGAGCGCAATGTCCGTCACCTGTTCTGGCGCGGCGTAGAGCTGATAGAGCGCGCCCTCCATGAAGGGATAGATTTGGACGGCGTTGAGGAAGCGCCCCATATCGGGCTCGATCTTGGCGCGTTCATTCGCGGTCTCGATGCGCTCGAAGGGTTTGAGCTCGGCCGGCGCTGCCTTTTCATCGAGCGGCTTCAGCTGACCCGGCAGCGGGTAAGGCCGCGCCGTTTCGACGATCTCGCGAACAGGCGCCTCGTCGAAGCTCACGACCTTCGCCGGAGACAGGGGCTTGCCCTCATCAAGCGCGATGTCGGGATAGGTTGCGCAGCCGGCGAGCGCGACGAGCGCCACATTGGAAACAGCATTTTTCATGAGCGTTCTCCGGAGATGAGGTCCTTCGACCAGTTGATGCCGTGGACGTAGAGGCCGAGCGGATTCTTGTGCAGCGCCTCGGCGGTCTTCGGCGGCGAGAGGACCAGCGTCAGATGCGCGGTGAAGCGCTCGAGTTTTTCGAACTGGCCGCTTGCGTATGTTTTCTCCGACCAGCGCAGTTCGAAGGAGTCTTTTGAAGCCCGCACGACGCTGCCGACTTCGACGGTGACGCTGCGCCGTCCGACATCCCGAAACGGATCATGGTCGCGGGCGTAGTCGTTGAGGGCGATGGCGCCTTTGTCGGTCGCGTGGTCGTAAGCCCGAAGCCAGTTCTCGCGGACGACGACGGGATCGATCGAGACCGAGCGCACGTCGCGAATGAATGAAGCCAGCGCATGGGCGATCTGCGCGTCCGAGGGCTTGTAGGCCTCATTCGCCGGACCGACGGCGCGGGCGGAACCCGTCTGATCGACCTCGACCACATAGGGGGTGACGATCGAGCGGCTCGATTGCCAGAGAAGCCCGCCAACGGAGAGACAGGCAAGGCCAAGCGACCCGAACGCGGCGATCCTCCAGTTCGCCGCAGCCAAGCGCGCCGTCCCCATGCGCTCATCCCAGGCGGCCTGAGCTTTAAGATAAGGGGTTTCAGGCGGGGGCGTCTCGCCATAGCGGGTCGATGATCGTCGGAACATCAGCTTACTCCTCGTTTCCTGAAAGCTTCGGACCTTCCGCGCTGCCGCCGCGATCGCCTGAGGCGATGACGTGGGTGGCGGTAAGGCTCGCGTCTTTGACCGCCTGGTCGTGGCGGAGGCGCCGCGCCCAGTCGGGGGCGCCGCCCGCCGCCGTGTTTGTGGACGCAGTCGACGAAGCGCCTGACGACGAGAGCCTGCCGCCGGTCGCCATGAAGGCGGCGCGCGCGCCGTCATTGAACGCCGCGCCGGGATTGCCGAACGCTCTTGATGCAGAGGCGCGCATCCCTCTGGCGGCGCTGCTCATCGCGGCCCCTGCAACGCCAGCGGCGCCAGCAGCGGTCCCCCGCGCGCCGGTCTCGCCGCTCGCGGCTTTTGCGAGCGTGAACGCCGTCGCCGCCCCGCCCGCCATCGATGCGCCGGCGCGCACCGCGGATTGTCCGGCGCTGGCTGTTGCGCGCGCGCCGCCAAGGCCAAGCGCGCCAGCGCCGACAAGAGCGGCGCCCGTGCCGGCTGCGGTCGCGACCGCCGCCCCGGCCCCGAGTTGCGGCGCGCCGGAGACAAGGCCCGTCGCAATGCCGGGCCCGAAGATGCCGAGCGCGAGGAGCGACAGCGCGGCGAGGATGGTGGCGCTTGCGTCTTCGAGCGTGACGGCGCCCGGCGTGAAGGCCGAGGTGATCGAGCCGAAGATCGTCGAACCGATGCCGACGATGATGGCGAGCACCATCAGCTTGACGCCCGACGAGACGACATTGCCGAGGACGCGCTCGGCGAGGAAGGAGGTCTTGTTCCAGAGCGCGAAGGGAACGAGCACGAAGCCCGCGAGCGTCGTCAGCTTGAACTCGATGATTGTGACGAAGAGCTGGATCGCGAGGATGAAGAAGGCGAAGAGAACGATGACCCAGGCGAGGATGAGGATCGCGATGGTCACGAAATTATCGAAGAAGCTCGGGAAGCCGAGGAGCGCATTCGCTTCGTCGAGCAAAGGATAGGCGGCCGTGTAGCCGGTATTCGCGACGAAGCCCGGCTTCATGAGGTCTGCGGCGGTCAGCGAGGTACCGGTCGCGACAAGCCCGAGCCCGGCGAAGCTCGCAAAGATGATATTCGCGAGCAGCGCGAAATTGTTGAGGATGAAGGCGAAGGCCCCGACATAGAGCACCTTCTTCACGAACTGGCCGATGACATTGTCAACGCCGTGCATCGACCAGAAGAGCCCGGCGAGAACGATATCGATGCCGATCAATATCGCCGTCAGGAACCCGACGTCGCCCTGCAACAATCCAAAGCCGCTATCGATGTAGCTGACGAAGGTCGCGGTGAAGCTGTCGATGACGCCAAGGCTGCCCATGGATCAGGCCCTCCAGCCGCGCGCCGAGGACCGCCGTTTCGGCAGCGATTGAAGGAGGCGGCGCAACCGGGATTTCGCCAACCGCGTCCTCCTTCCGGCGCTCGTCCGCGGGCCGCTCATGGATAGATGATCCCGTCACCGATGAAGCGGGTGCGCTGGATGCGGGCGCGCTCCTCCATCTGCAGCTGGCGGGCGCGATCGAGCGCCTCGGCGCGGGCGTTGACGGCCATCAGCTCGGCCGTGTGCATCGACTGTTTCGTCTGCAGCGCGAGGAGCTGGTTCCCGGCCTGGGCGACCTGGAGACCGCCGATGGCGGTCTCGCTTTCTCGCACGATCTCGTCGAGCGTCGTCAGATCGGCGGCGATCGTTTCGGTGACCTTGGCCTGCATGATGACGGCGTCATGGAACGCGCGGGAGGCTTCCTGCCAGTGCCGGCGCGCGTCCGCCGCCATCGCGGCGTTCGAGAACGAGGCGTAGTCTTCCGGATAGAGCGCCTTGAACGCCGCGTCGATCGAGGCGACGTCATAGGCCAATCCCTTCGCGGTCTTGATCAGCGTGTCGATCTCGGCGAGACGTGCGTTCAGGGCCGCGCGCGCCGTAAAGGGAAGGTTTGTGAGGTCCTTCACCTGGTTGGCGATCATCTGCGCTTCGTTCGCGAGCTGCTTGATCTGATTGTTGATCATCTGAAGCGTCCGGACCGCGGTCAGGAGGTTCTGCGCGTAGTTTGACGGGTCGTAGACGATGCCGCCGAAGAGCTGGGCGCTCGCCGGCGTTACGGACAAGAGGGTCAGCGGCGATAGCATCGCGGCGCTGAGCAACAGAACTTTCATTCGGCGGCGCATAGAAACTCTCCTTGTCGTGATGAATGAGACGCGATGAGGTCGGCGGCCCAGGCGAGGTTCTTCTCGGCGAGGAACCGTTCGGCGAAGGCGTTCGGAGATTGCTGGACCAGCCGGTCGATCAGCGCCTGGGTCTCGGGCGATGACGCGCCGCAGAGGGCGAGCGCCACGGGACCGAGCGCGAGTTCAAAGAGCCGGTTGCCGATGGCGGACTGGAAGTAATAGTGGCGCTTTGGCGTCGCCGTCGCGATGATTTCGATCTGGCGGGCGTTGAGGCCGAAGGCCTCGTAAACGGGCCGGATGCCGGCTTCCTGCGCGCGGTCGTTCGCAAGGAAGATCCGAGATGGGCAGCTCTCGATGATGGTCGGCGCGATCTTCGACGACTGGATGTCGGAGAGCGACTGCGTCGCGAAGACGACCGAGACGTTCTTCTTGCGGAGCGTTTTGAGCCAGTCCTTGAGACGCGCCGCGAACAGCGGATGGTCGAGGAACACCCAGGCTTCGTCGATGAGAAGGAGCGTCGGCCTTCCGTCGAAGCGGGCGTCAAGGCGATCGAAGAGATAGGCGAGCGCCGGCGCGACTGCCGCCTCACGGCGCATCAGGGCCTCCATCTCGAAAGCTTCGATGTCCGAAAGATCGAGCGTTTCCGCCTCGGCGTCGAAGAGCGCGCCGTGCGGACCGTCGATGGTGAACGGCCGCAGCGCGTCGCGGATGTCCGCGCGCTGGATGAGGAGCGTTAGCCCCGTCAAGGTCCGCTCGCGCACCGGCGCTTCGGCTAGATTGGTGAGCGCCAGCCACAGCGCGTCGGAGATCGAAGGATCGACCGCGACGCCCTGCTGCGCGAGAATGCCGAGGAGCCAGCTTTGCGCGCGGGACCGCGCCGCGGCGCCATCGATGTCGCGGAGCGGCTGGAACGCCGGCGCCCCCTCGCCGCCAAGGTCATGGAACGAACCGGCGAGCGAGAGGATCGCCGCGCGCATCGACTTGCCCTTGTCGAAGGCGAAGACCTGCGCATTTGGGTAGCGGCGGAATTGCAGCGCCATAAGCGCGAGCAGCACGGATTTGCCGGCGCCGGTCGGGCCGACGACGAGCGCATGCCCGACATCGCCGATATGCGTTGAAAGGCGGAACGGCGTCGTCTCATGTGTGGTCGCCTGGATGAGCGGCGGGCCACCCAAGTGCTCATTCCATGACGCCCCCGCCCACACCGCCGACCAGGGCGCGAGATGCGCGACATTCAGCGTATGGATGAGCGGCTGGCGGATATTGGCGTAGAGCTGTCCGGGGAGGCTCCCAAGCCAGGCGTCGACGGCGTTGACGCTTTCGCGGATGACGACGAAGCCAAGGCCGTTGAGGACGCGCTCGATCTCCTTGGCGCGTAAATCCGCAACGCCGGCATCCGCGTCGCTGACGACGATGCTGCAGGTCAAATAGCCGAACGCGACATCGTCGGCGCCGAGCTCCTGCAGCGCCGCGTCAGCGTCCGCCGCCTTGTTGTCGGCGTCGGCGTCGATGAGGACGCTTTGTTCGTTGAACAAAGTCTCCTTGAGGATGGCGGCGATCGATTTCCTTTTGGCGAACCATTGCCGCCGATATTTGGCGATCTCCCGGGTTGCGACGGCTTTATCGAGCGGGATCAGCCTCGTGGTCCAGCGATAGGGAAAGCCGAGTTCATTAAGGGCGTTCAAAAACCCCGGCTCGCTCGCCGGCGGAAAGCCCTGGATGCTGACGATCCGGAGATGCTCGTTCCCGAGCATCGGTTCGAGGCCGCCGGTCAGCGCTGAGTCCGCGATGAAGGCATCAAGAAACATCGGCGTGGCCGGAACCGCGACCTTGTGGCGTTTGGTCGAGATCGTTCCATGCAGGAACGTCAGCGTCTCGGCGTCATCGAGCGGCCGGCATTCGGGGAGCAGCGCCGAGAGGAGATCGATCGCGCGATCCGTCTCCAGCGTGAACTGATCGAGCCGCTCGCGCCAGGACGGGGCGACGGCGCCCTTCTCGCGCGTCAGGAACAGCGCTTCGCCCTTGGTCGTCCGATCGGTCGGGGGGAGATGGACGAAGGTCAGATGATAGGCGCTCTCGAAGAGCGCGCCAGCGCTCTCAAACTCAGCGCGGCGTTCCTCATCGACGAGGAACGCCGCGCCGTCTCGCCACTCGGATGGGGGGTAATCCGAGGCGGGGATGCGGGTCGCTTCGAAGTGCAAGGCCCAACCAGAGCCGAAGCGCTTCAGCACGTTGTTGACGCGCGCCGTGAAGCTCACCAGTTCCTCGGCGCTCGCACTCATCTGGTCGGGGCCCCGATAGCGGATGGTGCGCTGGAAGCTTCCGTCCTTGTTGAGGATCACGCCCTGCGCGACGAGCGCGGCCCAGGGGAGATAATCCGCAAGGCGCTTCGGGCGCTCCTGGTATTCTTTCAGGTTCAGCACGAGAGATACCCCTTGTGCTTCAGGTGCCGCGCGCCGACCTCGACGAATTTTGGGTCCTTCTTGGCGGCGTAGACCGCCGCGGCGTGGCCGATGACGAATAGCACGATGCCGGCGGCCCACATCTGCAGGCCGAGACCGACCGCCGCTGCGACGGTGCCGTTGAGGATGGCGATCCCCCGCGGCGCGCCGGCCATCATGATCGGCTCGGTTAGGCTTCGATGGATCGGGATGGAATAGCCGTCGGTCATCATTGCATCTCCTCAGATCAGCGCGCCGCCGCCGAAGGAGAAGAAGGCGAGGAAGAACGAGGTCGCGGCGAAGGCGACCGAGAGACCGAAGACGATCTGGATGAGCCGGCGAAAGCCGCCCGACGTGTCGCCGAAGGCGAGGCTGAGCCCGGTGATGATGATGATGATGACCGCGACGATGCGCGCGACCGGCCCCTCGATCGAGGCGAGGATCGAGGCGAGCGGCGCCTCCCACGGCATGCCAGAGCCGGCGGCGTGCGCGGGACTGGCGAGGACCAGGACGCCGAGCGCAATCAGCCCGAGCATGATCAGGTGACGGTGGATGGTGTTGAGAGAAGTCATCGCGGCGCTCCTTCATTGTTGACGATGAGTTCGAGAGGGTTGGGTTTGGCGAGACGGTAGCCGTCGTGATCGAGGCCTTCGACGCGGACGATCTCCTTGACGCGCCGCCCTTCGGCGCCTCGCGCGATGAAGACGACGAGATCGACGGCGTCGGCGATGAGCTGGCAGGGGATGTGCGTCGTCCGCTCGCCGATCAATTGTTCGAGCCGCGTCAGCGCCGAAGCGGCGGATTTCGCATGCACGGTGGCGATGCCGCCCGGATGGCCGGTGTTCCATGCTTTGAGGAGATCGAGCGCCTCGGGCCCACGCACTTCGCCGACGATGATCCGGTCGGGCCGGAGGCGCATGGTCGAGCGCACGAGGGTCTCGAGGCTGACGCCGGGCGACGTACGCAGCGCTACGACATCGCGCGCGCTGCAATGAAGTTCGCGCGTGTCTTCGAGGAGGAGAATGCGGTCGTCCACCGCGGCGATTTCGGCGAGGAGCGCATTCGCCAGCGTCGTCTTGCCCGACGACGCGCCGCCGGCGATCAGGATGTTCTGCTTCTTGAGCGTCGCGGACTTCAGCGTCAGCGCATCGGCGCCGCTCATGATCCCGGCATCGACATATTCAGAGAGCCCGATGACCCGCCCTGAGGCCTTCCTGATGGCGAAGGCTGGCGCGATCGCGACGGGCGGCAGCACGCCTTCGAAACGTTCGCCCGTTCCCGGAAGCTCGGCCGAGACGATCGGATGGGCCTTGTCGCAATCAAAGCCGATATGGCTGGCGACGAGGCGGATGATGCGCTCGGCGTCGGCGGCGCGAATAAGTTGATCCTGCCGGACGCGCCCCAACCCATGCCGCTCGATCCAGAGCGCGCCGTCGGGATTGGCCATGATCTCGATCACGGTGTCGTCTTGAAGCGCCGCGCCGATGACGGGGCCGAACGCCGTCTTCAGCATGGCGGCGCGGCGGCTTGCGGTGTCGTCGCTTGGGGGGCGATGATTCATGCCGCGCGCTCCCGTGGTTGCGGCGCTTCGCCTTCTTCGCTGCGAATGAGATCGATGCTGGCGAGGAGCGCGTCGGAGTACCGCTCCTTGCCGGCAAGACGCTTTCCGACCTCTCGCACAAAGTGATCGAACCGCGCCCGCCCGACGGCTTCCGCCGCGGCGCGCGCTGCCGTCGGCAAAGGCGGCGTGATGCAGAGATAATAGAGAACGAAGAGCGCGAGGGTCTCGCTCTGCGCGATGCCCTCGTCCGCCAGTTTCTCCATCGCGCGGGTCAGCCGGTCGAGACGCTGCGCGATCCTGGCGAGCGCTGTGTCTTTCCGCTTCGGATCGAGCAGCTCTTTCAGCGCCGCGTCGACGATCGCGCCCTTGTTCGCCGCGCCGCCGGCGATGGCGGAATTGAGGAGCGCGTCCGCTTCCGCCGAGATATGAATATTGATGCGCGTGTTGGTCATATCAGATTCCTGGCAAGAGGCCTTGCCCCTTGAAGCTCTGGTCGAGGCCCATGGCGCGCCGCGCGACATCGGAAAGGCCCTTGAGGCGCCGCGCCGCGGCGAGATCGTCGGCGTCGTCTTCCACGCGCGGTCCTTCGTCCGCCGCTTCGACGATCGGCGCCTTGATGGGGTCGAGTTCTGGCTTGTGCTGCAGGCCGCCGTCCTCGGACGCGCTGCCTGTGATGAGGTCGAACCAGGGCTTCACGGGACCTGCGGGCGCCGCGAGCATTCCCGCCCAGTCATTGACGCGCGCCGGCGGCGCGTCGGGATAGAAGCCGACGGCCCGCTTATTCACATCGACGGGCGGGCGCATGCGCCCCAGGAAATTCGCGTCGAGATAATAGCGGAGCTTCTTCGCGCGGATCGGGGCGAGCCCTGAGACCATGGCGATCGCCTCGCCTTTGGGGAGCTGCATCACCTCGCCGGGGGTCAGCAGCGGGCGCGCGGTTTCCTGGCGCGAGACCATGACATGGGCGAG
>DNZB01000100.1:517-794 GCA_003506635.1 Parvularcula sp. | reverse complement strand
GGCGCGAGGCGATGGCCGGCGTAGTTCCGCTGCGCCCTGAGCTCTGTCGCCGTCCCGAGCGCATCGGAAATCCGTTTCGCCGTCCGCTCGTCATTGGCCGCGAAGGCGACACGCACATGGCAATTATCGAGGATCGAATTGTTGTGGCCGTAGGCCTTCTCGATCTGGTTCAATGATTGGGCGATGAGATAGGCGCGAACGCCATAGCCCGCCATGAAGGCGAGCGCCGATTCGAAGAAGTCGAGCCGCCCCAAGGCCGGGAACTCGTCGAGCATCA
>DNZB01000100.1:0-266 GCA_003506635.1 Parvularcula sp. | reverse complement strand
GGGAACTCGTCGAGCATCATCAGCACCTTATGGCGCTTCTCTTCGAGGTCCTCGGTCAGGCGCCGGCCGATCTGGTTAAGGATGAGGCGGATGAGCGGCTTCGTGCGCGAGATGTCGGACGGCGGGACGACCAGATAGAGCGAGGAAGGATGGGCGCCATCGACGAGATCGGCGACCCGCCAGTCGCAGGCGCCGGTGACGCGGGCGATGATCGGATCGCGGTAGAGCGTCAAATAGCTGATCGTGGTCGAGACGACGCCGGAGCG
>DNZB01000184.1:7725-16158 GCA_003506635.1 Parvularcula sp. | reverse complement strand
CCCGACGGGCGCATTTCGACGCCGCTCGTCGAAGACATGGTTGCGGCCGGCAAGACGCCGACGCAGCTGGCGAAAGACCTTGAGCGCGCGCTCAGCCAGTATGTGAAGTCGCCGCAGGTTTCGGTCATCGTCTCGAACTTCACCTCGACTTTCGACCAGCAGGTGCGTGTGCTCGGCCAGGCGCAAAAGCCGATCGCGCTTCCCTATCAGTCCGGCATGACCGTGCTTGACGTCATGGTCGCGGTCGGCGGCCTCACCGAATTTGCGGCCGGCAACAAGGCCGTTCTCATTCGCGGCAAAGGCGAGGACCGGCAGTCCTATCGTCTCCGCCTCGACAACCTTCTGCGCAAGGGCGACATCTCGGCGAATGTGCCGGTGCTGCCGGGCGACGTCATCTTGATCCCGGAAAGCTTCTTCTAGGGATTTCCCGGACGCGCGCGCCGCGCCGCGCGGGCGTCCGGACTTTCGGTTGCGTAACGGCGCGACAGGTGTTTGGGGATGGTGTTGAAGTTTGAAATCGCCGACTTGCCGCCGCAAGCGATCCGCTATGGCGCGGGGCTCTGGCGCCGGCGCTGGACGGTCGCGACAATCGCGGCCGGCGCCGCGCTGCTCGCGTGGTTCGGTCTCTGGCTGGTCCCCGATCAATACGCCTCGCGCGCGCAGGTCTACGTCCAGACCGAAACGGTTCTCGATCCCGTCATGACCGGCGTCACGGCGCGCCCGAATTACGAGCGCCGCGTCGAAGTGATGCGTCTTCAGCTGCTGACGCGCCCGAATGTCGAAGAGATCATCCTGCGCTCCGGCCTCGATCGCGAGATCACCGCGAAGAACCCGCGCGAGCGCAGCGCGCAAATGGAGCGGCTGATCGACTGGGTCGCGAGCCAGATCACCATCACCAGCCCGCAAGAGCTCTATTTCGTCATCGACTACAAGAATTCCGATCCGGCGATCGCGCGCAACGTCACCGAGGCCGCGCTCAATCTTCTCATCGAGCAAGACCTCGGCGCGAGCCTTACGGAGAACGAGGAGGCGCGCAAACGCCTCGACGCGGAGATCGCCGCATTCGACGCGCGCCTGACGGCGAAGGAACAGGAGATCGCCGCCTATCGCCGCCAGAACGCCGAAGAGCTGGCGCTCGTCGAAGGCTCGGGGAGGAGCCGCGAATTGATGGAATCAGAGCTCTCCCGCGTCACCGACGAGCTCGCCGTCGCTGAACGGCGCGTCGCGACAGCGCGCAGCCTCCTCAGCCAGACGACGGCCACGACATCGGGAACGGATCTCGACCGGCTGCGGGTCGAACTCGCCGCGCTCAGAAGTCAGTATAATGAGGATTATCCCGACATCGCGGTCGTCAAGGCCCGGATCGCCCAACTTGAGGCGACCAGCGCCAACCAGCTTCCGGACAATCCGGAATTCAAGCGGCTCAGCGCGGAGCTTCGCGGCGCGCAAGATATCGCCGCGGGGCTCGCCGACCGCCAGAAGCGCCTTAAAGCCGACCTGGAAGCGATGGCGTTCACGATCGGGCAGGGGCCGCGCGTCGTCGCCGACTTGCAGCGGATTGAACGCGACTACGAACAGACGCGCAAGAATTACGAGGAGCTCCTCGAACGCCGCGACCGCCTTTCGATCACGGCCAATCTCGGCGCCGGCAGCCAGGGCGTCGAATACAAGATTTTCGAACGCCCGGCCGTTTCGCTTGTGCCAAGTTCGCCGCCGCGTCTGGTGCTGATCGCGCTGGCGACGCTCGGCGCGCTCGGCGCAGGGCTCGGCGCCGGCGTCTTCCTCACCTGGCTGCAAAAGACGTTTACGCAAGGCGCCGAACTGCAAACGGCGTTCGGCCTGCCCGTCCTCGGCGCGCTCAGCGAAATCGGATCGGAAGCGGTCCTCATCGAGCGGAAACGCGACCGCCAGCGTCTCGCCATGGGCGCCGCCGCCTTCGCCGCCTTGCTCGCCTTTTATGTTTACTGGGAAGTCTTCCGGCTTCCCGTCGTCGCGCCCGATGGCGCGCCAAGTGCAGGCTTGACCGCCGAATACGCCGCAAGGCTGCGATAAACGCGCGAGGAGCGTTTCAAAATGGGACTGATCGAACGAGCGATCGGCGCGGAAGGACAAGGTGAGGGCGCGAGCGCGCCGGCGCGCCCGTTCGCCCGCATCGACGGCGAGCCGTTCGAGATCGACGCTGCGCGCCTCAGGAAGCTCGGCGTTTATTCGCCGGGCGCGAGCGGCGGGTCGCAGGCCTATGAGCTGCGCGCGATCAAACGGCGCCTGCTTCGCCGCATCGGCTTTCTGCAGCGGGCGGGGCGCGACCCGCGCGCGCTTCGCAACGCCGGTCGTCAGCGTAATCTCGTTCTCCTCACCTCGACGCGACCGGGCGAAGGAAAGTCATTCGTCGCGATGAATCTCGCCATGAGCCTCGCGCTCGAAGAGCGCATTCCCGTTTGCCTCGTCGACGGCGACACCGCGCGCCCGCGCCTTAGAAGCTATTTCGGGTTCGCGGAATCGCCGGGACTGGTCGACCTCATCGAACATCAAGACCGCGATCTCGCTTCCGTCAGCCAGAAAGCGACCGGCGCGCCGCTCACCTTCGTCAGCGAAGGCGCGCGCGTCGCCAACCCGACGGAGCTTTTCGGCTCGGCGGCGGCCAAGCGCGCTTTTGCGCGGCTGTCGCTCAGCTATCCCGAAGGCGTCGTCCTCATCGACGCGCCCCCTGTCCTTGCGACCACGGAGACGATCGCGCTTGCGCGCCTCGTCGACGAGGTCGTTTTCGTCGTCGAGGCTGATTCGACGCCGCAGCCGGCGATCGCCAGCGCGCTCGACGAGATCATCGAGGTCAATCCGAATGTGAGCATGGTGCTCAACCGCTGTCTGGCGCCTGCGGGCGGCTCATATTACAGCGCCTACGAGTATTACGAGAAGCGCCCCGCCGGCGATGACGCCGCGCGGAAGGGCGCAGGGGAAAAGGCATGACCGCGATGACCGACAAATTCTTCAAGCCGCTGCCGCGCCGCGCCAGGACGGCGCTTCTTGCGACATCCGCCTGCGCCGCCGTCATCGGCGCGGCGAACGCGCTTGCGCAGGAACAGGACACCGGCCCGCAGGCGCAGCTGCGGTTCCGCAACGACTATTTCGGCTACGGCCTCTCGGTCGGGCCGCGCGCGACCTATACGGACAATATCAACCTGTCCCAGGACGCGAATAAAGAGGACGAAGTCGCGGCCTCGATCGCCGCCAACGGCAGCGCGATCTGGTCGACGAACCGCATCACTGCGATCATCGACGGCTCGCTCGACATTTCCTACCTCCTTGACGCCAGCGACATCGTCGCCAGCCAGGATGTCGGCGCGGTCGGCACGATCACGCTCGCCGACAATCTCTTCTACATCGACGCCGGCGGCTCAAGCTCGCGCCAGCTTGCGGGGGAGAACGCGCGCTTTTCGCGCAACATCAACGCCGGCCGGAACCAGCGCGTCAATGTCCACAACCTGGCCGTCAGCCCCTATTTGAACCGCCGTTTCGACGACGGCTCGGCGGCCGAATTGCGCTACCGCGTCAGTCAGGTCTTCATTGAAGACGACGTGAACACGCTTGGCGCGAACTTCAACAACGACTCGCGCACGCAAGAAGCGATCGCCAGCTACCAGACCGGCGAACGCTTTGACCGCATCGAAATCGGCCTCACCGCCTACGGCAACAAGACGCGCGAATACGGCTCCTCGGTGATCGAGGATTTCGATTTCAAGCAGGCGACCGGCCTTGCTGAGGCGCAATTTGCGCTGACCGATCGCTTCGCGCTTTCCGGCGCCGTCGGCTATGACGAGGTCGATACGACCGCGCCGCCGCAATTCATTCCGGAAGACCAGCTCTCCGGCGTCTTCTGGCGCGCCGGGTTCCGCGCGCGCCCCGGCCGCCGGACGGATATCCGGCTTGAATATGGCGAGCGTTACGATGACGACTTCATCGACGCCAATTTGAGCTACCAGCTGTCCAACCGCCTCAATTTCTCGGCGAGCGCCGGCCGTTCGTTCCGGACGCGCGCGCAGGCGGTGACGACTCAATATGAGGCGCTGCAGCGGCGTACGCTCGATTTCGTCGCGCGACTGCGCGAGGGCGAAATCGGCGACGCCGAAGGGATCGTCGACGCCCTGACGCGCTCCAACCGCCAGCGGTTCGGCGCGCAGAATATCGGTTTCGGCATCGCAAATGAAGCGAATGCGCGATTGACGGCGCTCTTTGGAACGCGCTCGACCGCCAATCTCTACGGCTTTTACAGCGACACCGATTTCAGCTTCCGGCGCATCACGACCTATGGCGGCGGCGCCGGCGCGACGCACCAGCTGTCGCGGCGCATCAGCGCCTTCGGCGATCTCTTTTACCGCTATGTCGATTCCGACATCGACCTTGCAAGCTGCCTGACGGACCCGCGCCTCTTCGGCCTCGACGTCAACTTCCCCGGCTTCGATCCGGCGGTCGAATGCCAGCGCGTGATCGACCAGAACGGGATCACGAACACGGTCGGCGGCCGCATCGGGGCGTCTTATCGACTTGCGCGCAACGCATCCCTCTTCGGCGAATATTCCCATACGCAACGGTTCTCGGAAAATCCGATCCTTGAATACGGCGAAAACACCGTCACGGCGGGCCTGCAAGTCGAGTTCTAGTTGATGTTCGAAGAGCGTTTCCGCTTCTCCGGCTCTCCCTTCCGGCTCGCGCCGGACCCGAAGTTCTTCTTCGGGTCGAAGAGCCATAACAAGGCGATGTCCTATCTTCATTACGGGCTTCGGCAGGCGGAAGGCTTTATCGTCATCACCGGCGAGATCGGCGCCGGCAAGACGATGCTGATCGGGCATCTTCTCGACCAGCTCGACCGTTCGAACGTCGTCGCCGCGAATTTGCTCACGCCCAATCTCGAAGCCGCGGACCTCCTTTCGCACATCCTTTCGGCCTTCCGGATCGAGGCGGCGGGCGAGGGGAAAGCCTCCGAGATCGAGGCTTTCGAGGACTTCCTCTTCGACCAGCTCAATCACGGCCGCCGCGTTCTTCTCGTCGTCGACGAGGCGCAGAACCTCCCCCTGAAGACGCTCGAAGAACTCCGTGTGCTGTCGAATATGGAGTATGACGGCACGCCGCTTTTTCAGGTCTTTCTCGTCGGCCAGCCGGATTTTCGCGAGACGATGGCGCGCCCCGACATGGAGCAGCTGCGCCAGCGCGTCATTGCGACCTATCACCTCGAGCCGATGACGCGAGAGGAGACGGAAGGCTATGTCAAGCATCGCCTGACGCAGGTCGGCTGGACCGGCGAACCGGCGCTGACGCGCGAGGCCTTCGACGCGATTTTCGCCGCGACCGGCGGCCTGCCGCGGAAAATTCACAAGCTTTGCAATCGCGTGTTGCTGTTCGCGGCGGTCGAAAACGTCGATCGCATTGACGCCGCGACGGTCGAGACCGTGCTCGCCGATCTCATCGCCGAGCAGACGGCGGCGCCGTCCGTCGAGGCCGCGGAAGAATTCAGGCGCGTTGCTCCGGCGCAGGTTGAAGCGCCGAAGGCGGTCGAGGATATTCCCCCGCCTGCCGGCAATGATCGCGCCGAGCCTGTGATTGACGTGAGGGGGGATGCTCCGATGCCTATGCCGGATATGGCGCCGGAGACGCCGGCCGAACCGGCGCCCGCAATGACGCCCCCGCCCGCCGGCGGCAGCGTGTTCGATCGCTTGAAGGCTGGGCGCACGAAAGCCGCAAAAGCGCCGGCTGCCGCTGAGACGCCGGCGCCGAAGTCGGCGACGCTTGACGACGTCGCGACGGCGATCGCCGCCGCGCGCGTGGTGCAGCGCGAGCACCAGACGGCTGACATCGCCGCACGCGCCGCCGAAATTGCGCCGCCCGCCGGCGCGCCGCTGCTCGCGCCCCGTCTTTACGGCACGGACGCGGTCGATGCGGGGCCCATCACGGAGATCGACGGCGACGACGACCGCAACGGCGTGGAGGGCGAGGATCATCCCGCGCTCGCCGACGATCCGTCCGCGTGGAAATCCTCGGTCGTCGCTTCGATAAACGACACTCGCGACGAGCTTCGCCGCGCGCATCAGAGCGTCGCGCGCCTGCGTGGCCAGCTGACCGAGATTGACGCCCGCCGCCGCCGCCGCCGCGAGCAGATTGACGCGAGCCTCGGCCGCGCGGAAACGCTGCTCTCCGAAATCCGCAACGCCTGGCGCTGACGGGCGCCGTCCTGAGGAAACGCCCTGCGATGGCCGCGCCCGCCCGCTTCGCGATGTCGGTCGATGTCGAGGACTATTTCCAGGTCTGGGCGTTTTCAGGCGCGGTCGCGCGCGCGCGCTGGGACGAATTTCCCTTGCGCGCCGAAGACAACACGCGCCGTCTCCTCGATCTCTTCGACGCGAAAGGCGCGAAGGCGACCTTCTTCACGCTCGGCTGGGTCGCCGAGCGCGCGCCTCGCCTGATGCGCGACATCGCCGCGCGCGGCCACGAGGTCGCGAGCCACGGCTACGACCACAAGAAGGTCTTCGATCAGTCCCCGGACGAATTTCGCGCCGACCTCGTCAAGACGAAGAAAATCCTGGAAGACGCCAGCGGCGCGCGCATACGCGGGTTTCGCGCCGCTGGGTTCTCGATCGACAGGCGCACGCCCTGGGCGCACGAAATCTTGCGCGAAACGGGGCACGATTATTCCTCGTCGAGCCATCCGATCGCGCATGACCATTACGGCGACCCGAACGCGCCGCGCGACCTCTACGAAGTCAGCGGCGTCATCGAAGCGCCGGTCGCCACAGCGGAGGTTTTCGGCAGGCGCGTCAGCTGCGCCGGCGGCGGCTGGTTCCGGCTTGCGCCTTACGCGCTTTCAAGGATGTTGATCGAACGCGCCTCGGCGACGATCGAAGGGCCGGCGATCTTCTATCTTCACCCGTGGGAGATTGATCCCGGCCAGCCGCGCATCAAAGCTGCGCCGCTGAAATCAAGGCTTCGCCACTACGTCAATCTCGGCGTGATGGAGCGGAAACTGGCGCAGCTTCTTGGCGCCTTTCCATGGACGCGCGTCGACGCGGCGCTGGGACTGTCATGAGAGAAACGATCGCCGTTCTCGGCTTTACGCCCAGGGACACCGGCCGTTGGATCGATTTCGTCGCGGAACGGCCCGCGGCGACGCTCTTCCACGACCACCGCTGGCTGGAAGCCGTTGAAGCCGCCTATGGCTACCGCAATCACCACCTCATCGCGGAGCGCGGCGGCCGCATCGCCGGCGTCTTGCCGCTGACGCTGATCGATTCCCCGCTGCTCGGCCGCTCGCTCATCTCGACCGCGTTCGGCATCGGCGGCGGCATCGTCGCCGCCGACGACGAAGCGATTGTTGAGCTCGGGCGCGCGGCGCGAAGACTGGGGGAGCGCTTCGCGGTCAACTATGTCGAGCTGCGCGGCGGGCCATCGCCGGGCGAGGAGTGGATCGAAAAGACGGGGCTTTACGAATCCTTTGAAAAGGAAATGCCGGCTGAAGCCGACAGGATTCGCGACTGGCTGCCGCGCAACCGCCGCGCCGAAGTAAAAAAGGCGTTGCGCATCGATGAGGCGAACGAAGACAGTTTCCGGCTCGATCAGCGCGTGGATGATTTTTACGCCGTCTACTCCGCCGCGCTCCGAAATCTCGGCACGCCGGCGATGCCGAAAAAATTCTTACGCCTCCTGAAGGAAAAGTTCGGCGACGACGCCGACATCGCTCTGGTCGAGCGCAACGGCGAGCCGGTCGCAGGGCTCTTTTCCTTCTGGCGTCGCGACCGCGTGATGCCCTATTACATCGGCGGCGGCGAGGCCGGGCGCAGCATGCGGGCCTATGATTATCTCTACTACTCATTGATGCGCCGGGCGGTCGCGCGCGGCGTCAGGCTTTTTGATTTCGGCCGCTCGAAAATCGGTTCAACGCATTCGCAGACGAAAACCTTCTGGGGGTTCGAAGGGAAACCGCTCGTCTATCACGTGGCGCTCATCCGCGCGACGGAGCCGCCGAACGTCAACCCGAACAATCCGAAATTCGCGCGCTTTGTCGAGATGTGGAAGAAGCTTCCGCTGCCGGTCGCCAATTTCCTCGGGCCGTTCGCCGCAAGGAACTTCCCTTGAGCCGGCCGCGCGTCCTCTATATCGCGCACCGGATTCCCTTTCCGCCCGACAAGGGCGACAAGATCAGGACGTGGCGGACGGTCGAGCATCTCGCGACGCGATTCGACGTCGATCTGTGCGCTTTTGTCGATGATCCCGACGATTTTCAGCATGAAGCGCATTTGCGGCGCGTCTGCGGCTCGGTCGCGCTTGTTCGGCTCGCCCGCCGCGCCGCGACGCTGCGGAGCGCGCAAGGGTTGTTGACCGGCGAGGCGCTGACTTTTCCCTTTTATCGCGACGCGCGCATGACCCGCGCCGTCGCCGCGGCGCGCG
>DNZB01000184.1:6530-7363 GCA_003506635.1 Parvularcula sp. | reverse complement strand
TCGATCTTTGCGACGCCGACAGCGCAAAATGGGCCGAATACGGCAAGCGCAAAGGCTGGCCGATGAGCGCCGTCTATGCACGCGAAGGGCGCCGCCTTGAGCGCGCCGAGACCGCGATCATCAACCGCGCGGACGCCGCCTTCGCGATCACGGAGGAGGAAGCGGACCTCCTTGGTTCGCGCGACGGCGTTGAAAAGCCCGTTCACTGGTTCGCGAACGGCGTCGATGCGGAATACTTCGCCCCCTCCGCCTCGCCGTTCGCAGAACGCATCGACGCGGTCTTCGTCGGCGCGATGGATTATTGGGCGAATGTCGACGCGGTGTCCTGGTTCGCGGCCGAGATCTGGCCAGAAGTGCGCCGGTCGATTGAAGGCGCGACGTTCTTCATTGTCGGCTCGAAGCCGGATGCGGCTGTTAGGGCCCTTGACGGGCGCGACGGCGTCACGGTCACCGGCCGCGTCGAAGACGTTAGGCCCTATGTCGCCGCGGCGAAGATCGCCGTCGCGCCGATGCGCATCGCGCGCGGCATCCAGAACAAGGTGCTTGAAGCGATGGCGATGGCGAAGGCGGTCGTCGCGACGCCCGCAGGGCTTGAAGGCATCGACGCGACCGTAGGATCGGAAGCGGTCGCCGCCGCTTCGCCGCACGCCTTCGCAGCGGAATGCGTGCGCCTGATTGAAGACCGCGAGGCCGCCGCGTCCATGGGCCTTGCGGCGCGCGCGCGCATCCTCAAAGATTATCAATGGGCGGCGCAGCTGAAGCGGTTCGACGCCGCGCTGGACGGGCTGATCGGCGCGCGGTCCTAAACGGCTCGCCGCATCGCAGCAATTCCG
>DNZB01000184.1:0-6191 GCA_003506635.1 Parvularcula sp. | reverse complement strand
ACTTAGCTGGGGATTTGGAATGCTCAGAATCCTGTTGCCGCTCGCCGCCATCGCGGTTTTGCTCTACGCGCCGCTTTATGCGGGCGAGGCGACCGAAGTCGGCGGCATCGTCAAACAAAACACCGTCACCGGCATGGATTATGTCGGCGGGACGATCGACTGCTGGACGAACAAGCAATTCTCGATATCCGGCGACTGCGCGCCGCAGGGCGGCGGCCGGGGCCTGGCGATCTTCGCCGGGGTTTTCGTCTCGGCGATCGCCGCGATTCTGGGGCTCGCCGGTCTGCTGCCGGTGGTCGGGCGCCTGACGAGCGCGGTCACCATGGCCGCCGGCGTCGTCGTCGTCGCCGGAATCGCCTTCTACCTCCTGACCAACATGCAAGGCGACGACGGGCTCGAAGCCGTGCAATGGGGAACCTATCTTGCGGGAGGCGGCGGCCTCCTGACGCTCATCTCCGGACTTTCCGGAATGCGCGGCCGGTAAGAACCAGAAGAACCGGTCGCGCTGCTGCCCGTATCCTCGGGAGGAAACGGGAACGCGCCGCCCCTCGTCGGGCGGCGCGTTTTATCAGGGCCACTTCGCCAGCGGCGGCAGCGAGGACAAGATCGATTCGACATTGCCGCCGGTCTTGAGGCCGAAGGTCGTGCCGCGGTCGTAGAGGAGGTTGTACTCGGCGTAGCGCCCGCGGCGGAACAATTGCTCTTCGCGCTCTTCCTCCGTCCACGGATCGTTCATGCGGCGCGCGATGAGCCGTGGATAGATGTCGAGGAAGGCGCGCCCGACATCCTGCGTGAACGCGAAATCCCTCTCCCAGTCGCCGCTGTCATGCCGGTCATAGAAAATGCCGCCGACGCCGCGCGGTTCATTCCGGTGCGGGAGCCAGAAATACTCATCGCACCATTTCTTGTATTTCGCGTGCCATTCGGGGTGATGGCGGTCGCAGGCGGCCCGCATCGCCGCGTGAAAGTCGATGGTGTCGGGGTGATCGTCGCGGCGATAGCGGTCCATCATCGGATTGAGGTCGCCGCCGCCGCCGAACCAGCCCTTTGTCGTGACGATCATTCGGGTGTTCATGTGCGCCGCCGGCGCATGCGGATTGCGGGTATGGGCGATCAGCGAAACGCCCGACGCCCAGAAGCGCGGGTCCTCCGCCGCGCCCGGAATCTGGTGGCGGAACTCCTCCGAGAATTCGCCATGAACGGTCGAGACATGCACGCCGACTTTCTCGAAGACGCGCCCGCGCATCAGCGCCATGACGCCGCCGCCAAGGTCTTCCTCGCCGCCGCCGCGCCGCCACGGCTTTTTCGCAAAGCGCCCCGCCGGCAAGGCGCCATAGAAAGGCCCGGCTTCGTCCTCAAGGCGCTCGAACTCGGCGATCAGGCGGTGCTGCAGCGCCTCAAACCATTGATGCGCCGCCCGCTTGCGCGCGCTGGCGGTCGATTGTTCATCGTTCATGATCGGGTTCCGTGGGCGGGGCGGCGACGGGTTCGTCGCTGCGTTCCTTGCGTGCGCGCCGCGCAGGCGCCGCCGCGAAAGCGTCGGTGAGCGCGCGGCGGAGCTCGTAATCAGAGAGCGGCGATTCCTCAGCCGCGGCCGGGATCGTACGCCAGAAATCCGCGACTTCCGGCTGATCGGCGAACCATTTCGAGATCAGCGCGCGTCGGTCCTCGGCGAATTCGCGTTCGACGGCGGCTTTCACCTCCGGCGTATAATAATGCTGAAAGATTCGCGAGGATTCCGGCCGCCCCGGCGCCGCAGTCCTTTTGATAATCGCACGCCGCAGCCGGGCGTAGCGTTTTGGGTCCAGCCGGCGCAGCGCCTCGATGACTTCCAGGGGCGGGGATTCGTTGATCCGGCGTTCCGGCGCTTCGATCGCCGACGGATTTCGAATGTCGAGGACGTCCAGAAAATCCATCAGAATGTCGCCCTGATTGAGGAACTCGCGGTCGAACGTCCGCACCACGATCTTGTCCGGCGCGCAGCGCGCCTCAATATCGTCGAGCACGGCGGCGAAACGGCAATATCGGTGCGCGCGCGTCGTCTCGATGAAGTCGACAACGCCGTTCTGGAACGCGTGATTTCGCACGTTTTGCACAAAACCGGCAATCAGCGCCCGTTCATAACGCGGCAAATAGCAGACAATTTCAATGCGATAGCCGAGCGCCCGGAAATAATTCGCGACGATCTCGACAAATTGCGGATAATAGAAAAACAGCTCGCTTGACAGCAGCAGGTCGCGTTCGCCGTCGGCGTAAGGCGCATAAGCGTCGAGCACCGAGCCGTCGCCGCGCTCGAATGCAAAGAAAATCGGCTGTGCGTTGCCCGAGGTGGTGAGCCCGGCCGCCGCAAGCGCGCGATGGTCATGATCGCCAATATGGCGAAACCGCACGGGCGCGCGAATCCCCGCGCCGCAGAGGGCGGGTTCATTCAGGGCGATCGCCTGCTGCAAATAGCTCGTGGCGGTCTTTGGGTGCCCAATGTGAAATATCAGCCGGGGCGGCGCCGCGCCTCGCCGCGCTTCCTGCCGGCGCGCCTCGGCGAGCGTGATCGCGGCCGCTGTGGCTGAGTTGAGGGATCGCGCGCCGTCCGACAGCGGAATTTTAAGTGTGAGCGCGCACGCGGCCCGGACTTCCGGCGGAACGCCCGCGCTCTCCTGGCCGATAATGAAGAGGTCCTCGTCCGTCAGTTGAGCATCAAAGATCGTCCGGTCCGCCCGGGTCGAAAGCAGGATCAGCCTGCCGCCGGACCGTTCCGGGCTTTTGAGAAAAGACGCCCAGGACACGTGGCGAACGGGCGGGGCGCCATCGCCGTAGTCCATCGCCGCCCGCTTCAAGGCCCGGTCCCCGGCCGGAAAGCCGCAGGGTTCGACGATGTCGACCTGCGCGCCGAAGCAAGCGGCCGTGCGAATCGCAGCGCCGACATTTCCCGCTATCTCCGGCTGGTAAAGCACGAGGCGCAAGGCGTTTCGCAACTCCCTCTTTTTCGGGGCTTTTGCCGCCGCTTGCCGGGCCGCTCGCGACGCCAGGTCGCACTAGGGCGCCGGCTGGACTTTGGCTAGAAGCTCATGCGACACGACACCCCGCCCGAAGCCGGGACCTGACTATCTATACCGACGTGCCGGCTTCGCCATTTCCGCTTTCAGAAGCCTCGAGGGACTGCAAAGGCCATGAGCGCATCCGACGACACGCACCAGGGGGAGCCGACCCGCCGGGATTTCATTCATCTCTTCGCCGGGGCGACTGCGGCGGTCGGGGCGGCCGGCGTCGCCGTGCCGCTTGTCCACCAGATGAACCCCGACGCCTCGGTCCTTGCGCTCTCGACCAAGGACGTCGACCTTTCGGCGCTCGAGGTGGGGCAGGCGATCAAGGTTTTCTGGCAGGGAAAGCCGGTCTTCATCCGCCGACGCACGGCGGAGGAAATCGCGCAATCGGAAGAAACGCCGATCGGCGCGTTAAAGGACAAGCAGGCGCGCAACGCCAACATCGCCGGCAAGGCTGACGCCGAAGACGACAACCGGGTCATCAATCCGCAATATATCGTCGTCGTCGGCGTCTGCACGCATCTGGGCTGCGTGCCGCTGGGCACCGCGCAGGGCGAGGTTCGCGGCGATTTCGGCGGCTGGTTCTGCCCCTGCCACGGCTCGCATTACGACAATTCCGGACGAATCCGGAAAGGCCCCGCGCCGGAGAACCTCGCCGTGCCGCCCTACCAATTTACGTCCGACACCGCTATCCGCATCGGCTAGGAGACCAGGCGATGTCCCACGCTTCGACCTACAAGCCCCAGACAGCAATCGAGCGCTGGCTCGACAAGCGCCTGCCGATCGTCCGGTTCTCGGACGATTTCATGAACTTCCCGACCCCGAAAAACCTCAATTACTGGTGGACGTTCGGCGCCATTCTCGTCGTCTGCCTTGTCATCCAGATCATCACCGGCGTCGTCCTTGCGATGCACTACACGCCGCACAAGGACCTGGCCTTCGACAGCATCGAGCACATCATGCGCGATGTGAATTACGGCTGGTTGATGCGCTATGTTCACGCCAATGGCGCGGCGATGTTCTTCCTCGCCGTCTATATCCACATGTTCCGCGGTCTCTATTACGGATCATATAAGGAGCCGCGCGAGTTGAACTGGATTCTCGGCGTCGTCATTTTTCTTTTGATGATGGCGACCGCGTTCATGGGGTATGTGCTGCCCTGGGGCCAGATGTCGTTCTGGGCCGCCACCGTCATCACCAATTTCTTCACGGCGTTCCCGATCATAGGCGAGCCGATCAAGACGCTTCTTCTCGGCGGTCCGGCGGTCGACAATGCGACTTTGAACCGCTTCTTCTCGCTGCATTATCTCTTGCCGTTCGCGATTTTCGGGGTGGTCGTCCTTCACATCTGGGCGTTCCACACGTCGGGCAACAACAACCCGACCGGCGTCGATGTGAAGGATGTGAAGAAGGACACGGTGCCGTTCCATCCCTATTACACGGTGAAGGACGGCTTTGCGATCGCCGTCTTCATGCTGCTCTTCGCGGCGTTCGTGTTTTTCAACCCGAACGGCATGGGCCATCCGGACAACTACATTCCGGCGAACCCTCTGGTGACGCCGGCGCATATCGTGCCGGAATGGTACTTCCTGCCGTTCTATGCGATCTTGCGCGCTATCACCTTTGACATCGGGCCGGTCTCGTCAAAGCTATGCGGCGTCCTCGCCATGTTCGGCTCGATCGCCGTGCTGTTCGTGCTGCCTTGGCTCGACACGTCGAAAGTGCGGTCGATGCGCTATCGCCCGGTGGCGCAGCTCTGGTTCGTGCTGTTCGTCGTCGCCTGTCTGGCGCTCGGATTTTTCGGCGGCAAGCCGGCGGAGGGTTGGTATGTGCTGGGCTCGCAGATCGCCACCGCCTATTACTTCGCCTTCTTCCTGATCATCCTGCCGCTGCTCGGCCTGTTTGAAAAAGCAAAGCCCCAGCCGAAGTCGATCGCCGACTCCGTGCTGAAGAAGGCGCCGGCGTCCTCCGTGGGCGCGATCGCGCAGCCTGCGGAATAGGGAAGGGCAAGACCGATGCGACGTTCATTCCTGATCAATGCCGCCGCCGCCGCCGCGCTCGCGATCATTCCGGCCGCCGCCATCGCCGCCGGCGGCGGGGCGCTGGAGTACAAGCACCAGCACTGGCATTTCAAAGGCCCATTTGGAACCTATGACCGCGAGGCGATGCAGCGCGGCTTTCAGGTCTACAAGACCGTCTGCGCGAGCTGCCATGGCGTCGAACAGCTCGCCTTCCGCAATCTCGGCGACAAGGGCGGTCCGTTCTATCTAGAGGAGTGTCCGGCGGGCGTTCCCGAAACGACGAACTGCAAAGTCCCGGCGGAAAATCCGGTCGTCAAGGCGATCGCTGCTGAATACACGGTGAAAGACGGCCCGGACGATCTCGGCGACATGTTCGACCGCCCGGCGGCGCCGTCCGACAAGCTGCCGCGGCCCTTTGCGAATGAACAGCAGGCGCGCGCGGCGAATGGCGGCGCGTACCCGCCGAATCTCGCGCTCATCATGAAAGCGCGCCATCACGGGCCGGATTATGTCTACAGCCTGCTGACCGGTTATCAAGAAGCGCCCGAAACGGTGACCCTGGGGCCCGGCCAGCATTACAACCCCTATTTCGCCGGCGACATGTCGCAGCTTTTGAAGCCGGAATATCGCGACGCGGAGGGGCATCCCCTGCCGGATGTCAAAGTGCCGCCTGGCGGGGTGCTCGCGATGGTCGCGCCGCTTTCCGACGGCGTCATCGACTATGCCGATCCGGCAATTCCGGAGACGGTCGACCAATACGCCCGCGACGTCGTCGAGTTTTTGACCTGGGCGTCTGAACCGAAGATGGAAGAGCGCAAGAGCCTCGGCGTCGTCACGATCGGCTATCTCCTCATCCTGACGATCGTCCTGTTCTTCTCCTACCGCGCGATCTGGGCCAAGATCGATCATTAGGACCTTGCCGGCGAACGAGTGTGATGTGACGACAGCCGATCCAGCCGCGACCGCGGCATGCGGCGCCTATCTTTTGACGGCGATCGCAGATGCGCGCATCGAAACGCTTGAAGAAGCGCGTTTCTTCGGCGGCATCGTCAACGATCCGGCGTTCCGCAGGATCGACGCCGGGGCGCTGACGGCGGAATATGCGCGCCTTCGCGCCGCCTTCGCTGAC
>DNZB01000070.1 GCA_003506635.1 Parvularcula sp. | reverse complement strand
GCCCGCTATGGCGCGCGCGCCCCGCGTCTTGGCGTGCAGACGACGGGCGACGTCCTCACGCTCGACCATGTCAGGGAGATGATCGCACGCGGCGTCCGTACGATCTCGATCGCCTCGGTCGATGATTTCCATGCGGGCATGGAAGGAGACAGGAAATTCCGCCTGATGGAGAAAGTGCGCAGGATCATGCGCGAGGCGGGCGTTGAGGAAGTCACCCTCGGCGGCAAGTTCGACAAGCGGCTGAACTTGCCGGCGACGAAGGAGCGCGCCGACCCGGACGCGCCGTGCTTTCTCTTTTTCGGCGCGCAGCCCGATCTCTGGATCGGCGAATTATGGCCGCGCGGCCGGGCGTTCGCGAACGGGCTTTCCAAGGCGACCTATGCTGACAATTTCTGCGCGCGCTGGAGCGGAGGCAAGAACTTCCTCGATCACGGGGAAGCGGGAAGCGAGGTTGCGATCGAGCCGGACGGATCGGTCTATCCCTGCTGCCTCAAAACCAAAGCGCCGCTCGGCAATCTTACAGAAGAACGCCTAACGGATATCCTCGATGACCTGCGCGGCGAACCGGCGATGCAGGCGATCAACGCCGGTGATCCCGAAGCGATGGGCATAACCCACGGCTGGACGCGCGGCGATTTCGAGCGCCGCGCGGAAGCGGCGGACGGCGCGGGCGTCATGCGAAAGAACGTCTGCCTCGGCTGCGACGCGTTCTTCGAGGAAAAACTTGGAGCGCTGCTCCGCGCGAGACGGGCGGCGCGGCTTGAAGCCCGCCCGCCGGCCGGCCCGTCGCAGGGGAAGGAACGCCGCACATCCTCAACCTGACGAACCGTCACGCCCCCTCGCGCCGCGCGAGGAAGGCGAGACGCTCGAACAGATGCACGTCCTGCTCGTTCTTCAAGAGCGCGCCGTGGAGCGGCGGGATCGCTTTTCGCGTGTCGCGCTCGCGCAAGACCTCTTCCGGCAGGTCCTCGGCCATCAGCAGTTTCAGCCAGTCGAGGAGTTCGGACGTCGACGGCTTTTTCTTCAGCCCCGGCGCTTCGCGGATCTCGTAAAAGATCTTCAGCGCGTCGGCGACGAGGCGTTGTTTGACGCCCGGAAAATGCACTTCAACGATCTCGGCCATCGTCTTTGCGTCCGGGAATTTGATGTAGTGGAAAAAGCAGCGGCGCAAGAAAGCGTCCGGCAGCTCTTTCTCGTTGTTCGAGGTGATGATGACGACGGGCCGGCGCGCCGCCTTCACCGTCTCCCCGGTTTCGTAAACGAAGAACTCCATGCGATCGAGTTCCTGCAGGAGGTCGTTCGGAAACTCGATGTCCGCCTTGTCGATTTCGTCGATCAGCAGCACCGGGCGTTCCGGCGCGGTGAAGGCGTCCCACAGCTTGCCGCGCTTGATGTAATTGCGGACGTCGCGCGCGCGCTCTTCGCCAAGCTGCCCGTCGCGCAGGCGCGCGACCGCGTCATATTCATAAAGGCCCTGATGCGCCTTGGTCGTCGACTTGATATGCCATTCAAGGAGCGGAGCCTTCAGCGCCTTGGCGACCTCCATCGCCAGCACGGTCTTGCCGGTGCCGGGCTCGCCCTTGACGAGCAAGGGACGCTCCAGCGTCACCGCGGCGTTGACGGCGACCTTCAGATCGTCTGTCGCGACATAGTCCCTGGTTCCGACGAATTTCACGAGCGGTCCTCAATTCACCCGGGACCGTTCTTAGGCGCCGCCCGGCGTCGCCGCAACACGCGGGCGCACTGGCGTTCGCCCCTCTTTCAAGGAGACCGCGGCGGCTTTGGGCGGCGGCCGGCCCCTGCGCCCGGCGAGCGCACGACGGCGGGTTCGTCAATCCGGCCGTAGGGGCCGACGATGGAACGGCGCCGCGTCAGGAGAAGGACGGCGCGCCCTCATCCAGCGATCCGGTGGCCGCCAATTTTGCGAACCAACGATAAGACGCCTTCGGGGTTCTTACGCCTGTTTGCCGGTCCATCGCGACAAGCCCGAATTTCGAGCGGTAGCCGAGCGCCCATTCCCAATTGTCGATCAGAGTCCAGTGGAAATAACCGGCGATGCGCCCGCCCTTTTCCATCGCGGCTTTGACCGTCTCAAGGTGGGCGCGAAGATAGTCGATGCGAAAGCCGTCATCGAGGATCGCCGGACCGTCCGTGAACGGATCGGAACAGCCGTTCTCGGTGATATAAACGCGCGGATTGCCGTAGCGCGTGCGCAACCGCTCCAGCATTTCGAAAAGCCCGGAAGGGTCGATTTCGCGCCCGAAAGCGTCACGCGGCGCGCCTTTGCGCGGTTCCCCCGGCGCGATCCGCGACGGGCTTGCAGGGTCGAACCGGATAGTCGTCGGCGAATAATAATTGACGCCGGCGAATTCGATCGGCTGGCGCGTCAGGTCGAGATCGCCTTCCCGGACGGAAGGACCGACGATCGCCGACGCCGCGGGCGGATAGGTCCCTTTAAAAAGCGGGTCGAGAAAGGCGCCGTTCCAGAGCGCGTCAAATCCGGCCGCCGCCGGACGGTTCCAGAAGGCGAGCGGGGCGCCTTGCGCCCGCGCCGGCTGGAGCGCCATCGTCGTGCCGACCGACAGATCGCTCCGCTCCGCGCGCAGCGCCATGATCGCAAGACCCTGCGCCAGATTGAGGTGATGAAGGACAGGGCCGAGATTGGCGCCGTCCTTCAGGCCCGGCGCATGTTCGCCGATGACATGGCCCAGCACGGCGTGCACCGCAGCCTCATTAAGGACGATGAAGGACTTCACCCGGTCGCCGAGGCGGCGCGCAACGACCCCGGCGTAGTCAGCAAAGCGCGCCGCCGTCTCGCGCGCGGTCCATCCGCCTTTTTCCTGCAAGGCCTGCGGCAGGTCCCAGTGGAACAGCGTCGCATGCGGGGTGACGCCGCGTTCGAGGAGCGCATCGGTGAAGCGGCTGTAATAGTCGAGCCCCGCGTCGTTCGCCGGGCCGGCGCCGGCCGGATGAATGCGCGGCCACGCGACCGAGAACCGGTAGTGTTTGAGATTTGCGCCGGCGAGAAGATCTGCATCCTCCGTATACCGACGATAAGAGTCGCAGGCGACGCGCGCGTCCGACCCGTCGACGATCCTGCCAGGCGTCGCGGCGAAAACGTCCCAGATGCTGGGGCCGCGGCCGTCCGCCTCGGGCGAGCCTTCCGTCTGGAACGCCGCCGAAGCCGCGCCCCAGGCGAAATCCGCCGGAAACTGGCGGTCCATCAGCGCGGGGGTCGAAGCGCCTCGCGGCGCGCAAGCGCCGAGCCCCGCCGCCGCAGCGCCGGCGCCAAGCAGCCCAAGCTGGCGCCGCGTGAAGGAAGGTCTGCGCATAAAATCCCCGGAATCGCCGCCGGGCGTAGCGCCCACGCGCCGCGCATCTTATAGAACGTCCGGCGTCCAGCAACTCCGGAGATCAGGCCGATGACGACAGTCCACGACTTCAGCGCGAAGACGCTGCAAGGCCGCGATCAAAGCCTTGCCGCGTTCAGGGGCAAGGTCCTGCTGATCGTCAATGTCGCGTCGAAATGCGGGTTCACGCCGCAATATCAAGGCTTGCAAAAGCTCTATGCGGCGAATCGGGAGAAGGGCCTCGAAGTGCTCGGCTTTCCGTGCAACCAGTTCGGCGCGCAAGAGCCGGGTGATGCGGCGGAAATCGAGAAATTCTGTTCGCTCAATTACGGCGTCACCTTCCCCATGTTCGCGAAGGTGGACGTCAACGGCGCAAATGCGCATCCGCTTTACAAATTCCTGAAGACGGAAAAGAAGGGCCTCGCCGGATCGGAAGCGATCAAGTGGAACTTCACAAAGTTCCTCGTTGATCGCGGCGGCGCGGTCGTCGCGCGATTCGGCCCGCAAGACTCGCCGGAATTGATCGGCCGCAAGCTTGCGGACGTGCTGTAGAGGGGCGCGGCTTCCGCTCTCCCGGCTCTCGCGCAAGGAGGCGCCTTTCTCGCCAGAGAGAGAGACAAGGAAGCGGTGCGAACTCGCCTTTTGCGGGCGTTAACCA